>CANRLB010000006.1 GCA_947631365.1 uncultured Bacilli bacterium
ACATATTACTAAATCACCATTTATAATATCAACATCAGGATCTTTTTCAATCATGCTTGCTGTAACAGGTCCTTCAGCATCAGCATGTAATCTTAAAGTCTTTAATTCATTAGTATGATTTTTAACAACTAAATCTTTAAATGCTAAAACAATACCAGTGACATCTTCAACTACACCCTCAATTTTTTGAAATTCATGTAATACACCATCTATTTTGATGCTAGTAACAGCACTTCCTGGTAAACTAGATAATAATACTCTTCTTAAAGCATTACCAATTGTAGTACCAAATCCTCTTTCAAGGGGTTCCATTTCAAATCTTCCAAAGTGATTTGATTCGTTGTATTCAGTAATTTTGTATTCAGGTTTTTCAAATTTTATCATCATACAATATCCCTTTCTTAACTTTAATTTCTAGGTCTTTTTGGTGGACGACAACCATTATGTGGAACTGGAGTTTCATCAACTATACTTGTTACTTCTAAGCCAGCACTTTGAAGTGAACGAATAGCATTTTCTCTTCCAGGTCCTAAACCTTTTACATAAACATCTACTTTTTTAACACCTTGTTCGATTGCAGCGGCAGCAGCAGCTTCTGCAGTAAGACCAGCAGCATATGGAGTTTTTTTCTTACTTCCTAAATATCCTATTCTACCAGCACTTGACCAGCTTATTGCATTACCACTTTTATCTGATATTGTAACAATCGTATTATTATACGTTGCATGAATATGAGCTTCAGCTTCTGGAATACTCTTCTTAACTTTTCTTTTTCTTCTATTATAAGCCATTTATAGTCCCCTACTTTCCTACTTTTTTCTTATTAGCTACAACTTTACCTTTACCTTTACGAGTTCTAGCATTTCTATTAGTTCTTTGACCTCTTACTGGTAAACCTTTTTTGTGTCTAACACCTTCATAACAATTAATTTCCATTTTATTTTTAATGCTCATTTGAACATCACGACGTAGATCACCTTCAACGCTATATTTATCTACTTCTTTTCTTAAAGAATTAATTTCATCTTCAGTTAAATCTTTAACTTTTTTAGTTTCAGATACCCCAGCATCTTTGCATATTGTTTTAGCTAAAGGACGGCCAATACCATAAATTGCTGTAAGGCCTATACAAACATGCTTTTCGCTTGGTAAATCTATATTTTTAATTCTTGCCATTTTATCCTCCTAACCTTGTACTTGTTTGTGTTTAGGGTTATCACAGATAACCATAACTTTTCCATTTCTTCTAATTATTTTACATTTTTTGCATATTTTTTTGACTGATGGTCTAACTTTCATATATACTCTCCTATCTTTTATTCCATGTTATAATCCCACGTGTTAAATCGTAAGGCGATAATTGCACTGTAACGGTATCACCCGGTAAAATACGTATCATATTAATACGCATTTTACCAGAAACGTAGGCTTTTACAGTATGGCCATTACAAAGTTCTACTAAATAATCAGAACCCTTTAGAACTTCAACGACTTTGCCTTCGACTTCAATTTTATCATTCTTTTTTGATTCAACTTTATTGTTATTTTTTTTGGAATCTGTCAAATTTCTCACTCTCCCGTTAATATAACATATCCATCCTTTGTGACTAATACAGTATGTTCAAAATGAGCACTTGGAAGTCCATCTTCGGTCTTGATTGTCCAATCATCATCTTCCATATAAACATGTCTTGTTCCTAAATTTAACATTGGCTCAACCGCAATTACCATTCCTTCTTTTAAAATTCGCGTATCTTTAGTATAGTAATTGGGAACATCTGGCTCTTCATGAACACTCGTGCCAACTCCATGGCCAACTAATTCTCTTACAACTCCTAAATTGTTTTTTTGAGCAAAATTTTCAATTTTACTGCCAATATCACTTATTTTAGCACCAGATTTGATAGCACTCAAGCCTTCATACAAAGATTTTCTAGTATTTTCAACTAAGTCTTCAACTTCTTTTGAGGCTTTTCCAACTATATACGTATTAGCAGAATCTGAATGATATCCTTTATATTGAACGCCAATGTCAATAGAAACAACATCACCATTTTTAATTTTTCTTTTACCTGGAATACCATGTACTATTTCATCATTGACGGAAACACAGATACTTGCTGGGTAACCTTCATAATTTAAGAAAGAAGGTTGACAATCATTTTTTAAAATAAATTTATGAGCTATATCATTCAATTCTTTAGTAGTTATTCCTACTTTTAAATGTTTGGCTACTTCAAGATGAGTTAAATAATTGATATGCCCAGCATGTTTCATTAATTCAATTTCTCTCTCACTTTTTATACTAATCATTTAAAATTTCCTTAATTCTATCTGTTATTTTTTCGCTACTTTCCATTGCATTTACAATATGTAGCTTGCCAATATTCTTATAATAATCAATTATTGGCTCGATATTTTTCCTAAATGTTTCAAATCTAACTTTAAAAGATTCTTCATTATCATCATCTCTTATTATTAAATTACTTCCACATTTATCACAAATTCCATCTATTTGTGGTTTTAAATTATCATAATATTTATTATATGATGCTCCACAAATACAAGTAAGTCGTCCAAGTGCTCTTTTTAATGCTTCTTCTACAGAAATATCAAAATATATTACTTCGTAATTATTAATATTTAGATCTTTTAATAATTCATCTAATACATGAGTTTGATTTATAGTTCTGGGATAACCATCTAATACAAAAGGCTTTTTAATATTAACTAATTTGTTTTTTATTAGTTCATGAACTTTCATATCATCTACTAATTTTCCACTTGCTAATATGTCTTTAATTTCTTGACCTAATGTTGTATTTTTGGCTATTTCCTCTCTTAATAAATCACCAGCAGAAATATGAACATAACCTAAATTTTCTAATTTAGTACTTTGTGTTCCTTTACCTGCAGCAGGAGGAGCAATAAAAATCACACTTTTCATTATCTTAATTTTCTCCTTTTTTCTTGATAGCTTCTAGCAAGTAAGCTACTTTCTATTTGCTTATATGTTTCAATAGCTACCCCAACAACGATTAAAATACCTGTTCCCCCAATAGATATTGCTGAACCTAAAGATGAAAATTTAGATACTAGAGTTGGTAAAATAGCAATGATCATTAAGAAGATACTACCAACTATTGTTAACTTACTAATTGAGTTAGAAATGAATTTTGAAGTATCACTTCCTGGACGAACGCCTGGAATATAACCTCCTCTTTCATTTAAGTTTTTACTCATTTCATCAGGATTCATCATCATAAATGTATAGAAATAACCAAAGAAGAAGATTAATATTAGATATAAAATCATACCAGTATTTGATGATGGAATAATCCATTTATTAATAAAGTTAGTTGCAGCTTCACTTTTAGCTAAAGCCGCAATAGTTGATGGGATAGTTAAAATAATTTGAGCAAAAATTACAGGAATAACACCAGCTGAATTAAGTTTAATTGGTAAATAACTTTGCTCAGCTCCATAAGCACTATTGGTTCTATTTGCATATTGAATAGGAATTCTTCTTTCAGCAAGTTCTGTATAAATAACGCCCACTAAAACTAAAATATAAACAATAACAAAGAGAATAAACATTAAAATATTAAAACCATTATAGGCATTAATGAAGATCCTTGGCATACTAAATAATATACCAGCTAAAATTAACATTGATGTACCATTACCTATACCTTTTCTAGTAATTTCATCACCAAGCCATAAACAGAAAGCTGTACCTGCAGTCATAACTAAAGAAGTAGCAACCATTTCACCAGCATTTAAACCAAGAGTTTTATTATACATAATACATAATGCATAACTTTGAGCAAAAGCAAATATTATAGCTAAGTATCTAGTTATTTTATTTATCTTTTGTCTTCCTGTATAACCCTCTTCTTTTAATTCACTAAAATATGGTATTATATCCATTTGCAATAATTGAGTAATGATAGATGCTGTAATGTATGGAGATACACCTAAAGCAAAAATAGAAACATTTTGAAGACCGCCGCCACTCATTAAATTGAATATTTCTAAAGCTCCTAACCCTTCAATTACACCATCTACCCAAGGAACAGTTATCGTTGTTCCTAAACAGAACAATCCTAAGCAGAAAAGGGTAAAATAAATTCTTTTTCTTAAATCTTTATTTGATTTTGAGAATATTTGGGAAAACCCACGAAACATCTAAATCACCTCTGCTTTACCGCCGGCTTTTTCTATTTTAGTTACAGCCTTACTTGAAAATCTATGTGCTTTTATAGTTAACTTTTTATTTAGTTCACCATTTGCTAGTACTTTAATACCACATAGTGCGTCTTTAATTATTCCTCTTTCCTTTAAAACTTCTGGAGTAACAACATCACCATCTTTGAAGAATTTATCTAGAGCATTTAAATTGATTGTAGCATATTCACATCTAAAATTTTTATTATTAAATCCTCTTTTAGGTATTCTTCTATATAATGGAGCTTGTCCACCTTGGAACCATGCTGGTATTGATGCACCACTTCTCGCTTTTTGACCTTTTTCGCCACGAGTTGAAGTTTTACCCATACCACTTCCTGGTCCTCTTCCCACTCTTTTTATTCCTTTTGTTTCTTTAGATTTTGGTAAATTTTCTAGTCTCATTTTATAATTCCTCCACCTTTTTGCCACGAAGTTCTGCAATATGTTCTGGAGTTCTTTGAGCTTGTAATCCCTCTAATGTTGCTTTAGCTACATTAATTTGAGTATTAGCTCCTAAACTTTTAGCAACAATATCTTTAACACCAGCAAGTTCTAAAACAGCACGAGCTGCACCACCAGCGATAATTCCACGACCTTCTTTAGCTGGTTTTAGTAAAACTATACTTCTACCAACTTTTCCTGTTTCTTCATGAGGAATTGTCCGATTATCAATTAAAGATATTTTGATAACATTTTTATTAGCAGCTTGGATCGCCTTTTTGATTGCTTCAGAAACTTCATTAGCTTTTCCAGTACCAATACCAATTAAACCTTTTCTATTTCCAACAGCCACATCAGCTTTGAAACGAAAATGTCTACCACCTTTAGTAACTTTTGTTACTTTAGTTATTGATATAACTTTTTCTTCTAATAAATTTTTCTTAGCATCGTTATTTTTTCTATTAACAACTTTTTTATCCATAATATCCTCCTTATATCTCTAATCCTGCTTCTCTAGCGGCATCGGCTAGAGCACTGACACGACCATGATATAGGTAGCCGCCACGATCGAAGACAACTTTATTAATTTTTGCTTTCTTACATTTTTCGGCAATATCTTTACCAACTGCTTTAGCAGCTTCAATATTACCACCATTAGCAAGCTTTAATTCACGGCTTGATGAAGATACTAAAGTAATTCCTTTTTCATCATCAATAACTTGAGCATAAATTTCTGCATTTGAACGGAAAACATTAAGTCTTGGCATTTCTTTAGTACCGCTTAAAGTTTTTCTAATTCTTTTATGTCTAATTTCACGCATTGCGTTTCTTGATTCTTTTCTTATCATATTTTACCTCCTTAAGCCGCTTTCTTTCCTTCTTTACGACGAACAATTTCGCCTTTATAACGAATACCTTTACCTTTATATGGTTCTGGACTTCTTACTTTTCTAATATTAGCAGCAAATTCAGATACTTTTTGTTTATCAATTCCTTTGATAGTAAGTTCTGTATTACTAACTAATTCAGCACTAAGTCCTTCTGGTATTTCTATTTCAACTGGATGACTATATCCAGCATTTATAACAACTTTTCTTCCTTGAACATTAAATCTATAACCAACACCAACTGCTTCAAGACCTTTTTCAAATCCTTTAGATACACCATCTAACATGCTTTTAATTAAAGAATTTGTTGTTCCTTGAATCATATTAGCTTCTTTTGATGCATTTATTTGTTTAGTTACAACAGTATTTTCTAAAACTTTAACATCAACTAAATTACTATAATTTAATGTAAGTTCTCCTTTAGAGCTTTTAACAGTAACAACATTATTTTCAACTGTTACTGTAACACCTTCTGGAATAACTAATTTTCTTTCACCAATTCTACTCATAATTACTTACCAAATATAGGCAAGGACTTCGCCTCCTAACTTAGCAGCTCTTGCTTCTTTATCAGTCATTAAACCTTTAGAAGTAGAGATAATTGCAATACCTAAGCCATTAAGAACACGAGGAACTTCATTAGCTTTAGCATAAACTCTTAAACCAGATTTACTAATTCTTCTAAGACCAGTAATAACTCTTTCTTTCTTAGCACCATATTTAAGTGTTAATGTTAAGGTATCACCCTTAGTACTTTTTTCATATTTAAAATCTTCAATATATCCTTCACGTTTTAAAATTTCCGCAATACCTAATGTCATTTTAGTACCAACAACATCTACTGTTTGGTAACGCATTATATTAGCATTACGAATACGTGTTAACATATCTGCTATTTTATCTTGTACAAACATCTTTAGTTCCTCCTTCTACCAACTTGATTTCTTTACGCCAGGAAGTTTTCCTTCGTTAGCAAGTTCTCTAAAACAAATACGACATAATTTAAATTTGCTTAAGACTGCATGAGGTCTTCCACATCTTTCACATCTTGTGTATTCTCTTGTAGAGAATTTTTGTTTTCTTTTATTTCTAACTTTTAAACTTGTTTTAGCCATAAATAACTCCTAACCTTTAAATGGCATTCCAAATGCCTTTAGTAATGCATATGCTTCTTCATTACTTTTTGCAGTAGTAACAAAGATGATATCCATACCACGAATTTTATAAACATTATCGTATTCAATTTCTGGGAAAATCAATTGTTCTTTAACTCCTAATGTATAGTTACCATGACCATCAAAAGCATGAGCAGATATACCACGGAAATCTCTAACACGAGGTAGAGATACTCTAATTAATTTTTCCATAAAATTATACATATTTTCACCACGAAGAGTTACTTTTACTCCAACGGGATTACCTTCTCTTAATTTAAAACCAGCGATTGATTTACGAGCATTTGTAACAACTGCTTTTTGACCAGCAATAAGTTCTAGATCTTTAACAGCAGCTTCAATAAATTTAGCATCATGGCTTCCTTCTCCAACACCCATATTGATAACAATCTTTTCTAGTTTTGGAACTTGCATAATACTTTTATAATTAAATTCTTTCTTTAAATCAGCTTTAATTTTTGATTCATATAATTCTTTAAAATTACTCATAACTCACCTACTTACTAGCTTTCTTTGTAGTTTTAGTTGTTGTAGTTTTCTTAGCTGTACTTGTCTTTTTTACCTCTTCTTTAACTACTTTTTCTGTATTTTTTACTTCTTTAGTCTCTTTTTTAGGAGTTTTTTCCTTTTTATCAACTAATTTAACATTGGATACGTGAATAGGCATTTCTATTTCAAAAATACCACCTTGATCATTTGTAGTTCTAGGTTTTGTATGTCTTTTAGAAATATTGATACCTTCAACAACAACTTTGTTTTGGTTTTTTAAAGTCTTTAATACTTTTCCAGTTTTACCTTTATCTTCTCCAGATAAGATTTTAACATTATCATTAACTTTAATCTTCATATTTCCTCCTATAAAACCTCAGGAGCTAAAGAAACAATTTTCATATAATCTTTTTCTCTTAATTCTCTAGCTACTGGACCAAGTACTCTTGTTCCAATTGGAGATTTATCATCTTTAATAAGAACACAAGCATTATCATCAAATTTAATATAAGATCCATCTTCTCTTCTTACGCCTTCAACAGTTCTAACAATAACTGCTTTAACTACTTTTCCTTTAGGCATATTACTATTAGGAATAGCTTTTTTTACTGTACCAACAACAACATCGCCAATATTCCCTGATTTTACTTTACTACCACCCATAACTTTAATTACTAAAAGTTCACGAGCACCAGTATTATCAGCAACTTTTAATCTAGTTTCTTCTTGTACCATAGTATACCTCCTAAAGAACAACAGCTTTTTCTAAAACTTCCACTAATTCATATTTCTTAAGTTTTGAAATAGGTTTAGTAAGTCTTATTCTAACTGTATCTCCTAATTTTGCTTTATTTTCTTCATCATGAGCATGATATTTTTTAGAATATTTAACACGTTTATTATATAAAGGATGACGTTTGTAAGTTTCGACTAAAACAGTTATAGTTTTATCATTTTTATCACTTACTACTTTTCCCACTAACTCTTGTACTCTTTTAGCCATTATTTATGTGCACCCTCCATTTCTCTTTCTTTAAGAACAGTTTTCATTTTAGCAACATTTCTTCTAAGTTCTCTTAAAACTATTGGTTTATCTAATGTACCATTTGCTTGTTGCATTCTTTTTGTGAATAATTCTTCTTTAGTTTCAACTATTTTTTTCTTTAAATCAGCATCAGATAGTTTTCTAATATCTTTAATATCCACTATTATTCACCATCCTTTTTAATAAATTTACATTTGATAGGAAGTTTATGAGAAGCAAGACGTAAAGCTTCTCTAGCTGTTGCTTCATCTATTTCACTAATTTCAAACATAATTTTACCTTCTTTTACTACAGCAACATATTGTTCAACATTACCTTTACCTTTACCTTGACGAGTTTCCAAAGGTTTCATGGTTAAAGGTAGGTGTGGGAAAATATTAATAAATACTTTTCCACCACGTTTCATATAACGAGTCATAGCAATACGAGCGGCTTCAATTTGACGAGCAGATACCCAAGCTCCTTCTAAAGCTACTAGGCCATAATCGCCTTTTGTAAGAGTCGTATTACCTTTTGCATGACCATCATATGTTAATCTGTGCGACTTTCTATATTTAGTCCTCTTTGGCATCAACATCTGAAGTCGCCTCCTTTTTAACTATTTTTTTACTAGGTAGAATTTCATCTTTATAAATCCATACCTTTACCCCAATTTTTCCATAAGTAGTATTAGCTTCACTTTGAGCATAATCAATATCAGCACGAATTGTATGTAGAGGAACAGTTCCTTCTGTATACCCTTCACTACGAGCCATTTCTACACCATTAAGTCTGCCAGATACTAATGTTTTAATTCCCTTAGCGCCAGCTTTCATAGTGTCTCTAATTGCTCTTTTTTGAGCTGCTCTAAAAGGAGCTCTATTTTCAATTTGCATTGCAATATTATCAGCAACTAATTTAGCATTTAAATTAGGATTTTTTTCTTCAACTATGTTAATAAATACTTCTTCATTAACTAAACGAGAAACAGCTTTACGAAGTTTTTCAATATCTTCGCCACCACGGCCAATAATTACACCAGGTTTAGCAGTTCTAATTGTAACTTCCGTTTTGCTTTTCTTTCTTTCAATTATAACAGAAGAAATTGATGCATCTTTAAGACTTTTTAAAATATATTCACGGATTTTAATATCTTTATTTACTAATTCGGCATAATCTTTTTTACTATACCAACGTGAATCCCAATCTTTATTAACACCTAAACGATAACCGACTGGATTAACTTTTTGTCCCATTATTTAGCATCTCCTTCCTCTTTATTATCTGTAACAACAACTTTAATGTGACTAGTTCTTTTATCATGTCTATCAACATTTCCACGTGAAGCAAATTGAATTCTTTTTAAAACTCTACCAGGATTAACGAAACATTCTTTAATAACTAAATCATTTTCATTCATACCATTATTATTAACAGCATTACTAACAGCAGAATTTAAAACTTTAAGAATCATTCTACTTGCTTTTGTATTGGTGGTTTCTAATATATTTCTGGCACTTTCAACATCTTTACCTCTAACTAAATCCATAGTCATACGAGCAAGACGAGGTTTAATGATTGCCCCTTTATGTATTGCATAAGCTTCCATTATTTATTACCTCCACCAGCATGGCCTGTAAATTTACGAGTTAAAGCAAACTCTCCTAATTTATGACCAACCATTTCTTCAGTTATATAAACAGGTATAAAGTCTTTTCCATTATGAATAGCAATTGTATGTCCAACAAAATCAGGATAAATTGTACTTCTTCTTGACCAAGTTTTGATAACTGTTTTTTTGTTTTCTTTATTTAAGTTTTGAACCTTTTTTAATAGTGATTCTTCAACATAAGGTCCTTTTTTCAAACTTCTTGCCATATTATCCTCCTATTTACTCTTCCTACTGATAATTAATTTTTCAGAAGCTTTTTTAGATTTACGAGTTTTATGACCAAGGGCTAGTTTACCCCAAGGTGTCATAGGACTCTTACGTCCAACAGGGGCACGTCCTTCACCACCACCATGTGGGTGATCGTTAGGATTCATAACACTACCACGGTTAGTAGGTCTAATTCCCATATGTCTTTTTCTTCCAGCTTTTCCTAAATTAACAAGATTAGCATCTTCATTACCAACAACACCAATTGTAGCAATACAAACACCTAAAATTTTTCTTGTTTCTCCGGAAGTTAAACGAACGATTACATATTTACCATCACGACCAAGAATTTGGGCAGAAGCACCAGCAGCACGACAAAGTTCTGCACCCTTTCCTGGTTTAAGTTCAATACAATGAACCATTGTACCAACCGGAATATTTTGAAGTGGTAAAGAATTTCCTACTTTAATATCAGCACCCTCACCATTTTCAATAATCATTCCAACTTTTAAACCATTAGGAGCAATAATATATTTCTTTTCTCCATCACGATAGTTAATTAATGCAATATTCGCATTTCTATTTGGATCGTATTCAATTGTAGCAACACGACCAGTCACACCAATTTTATTTCTTTTATAATCAATAACACGATATTTTTTAGTATGTCCACCACCAATATGACGAACAGTAAGTTTACCTTGATTATTTCTTCCACCAGTTTTATTTACTTTTACAACTAGAGATTTAGTAGGATTATTTTTAGTAGTAATTTCTTCATTACTTAATGTACTCATTCCCCTACGTCCATTAGTTGTAGGTCTAAAATGTTTTATAGCCATTATTCATCCTCCTATAAATCTATGGTAGAGCCATCTTTAAGAGTAACTATTGCTTTTTTATAAGCTTTAGTAGTTCCCTCATATCTTCCTACTCTACGTCTTTTAGTTTTTGTATTTAAAGTATTAACACTTTTAACACTTACTTTAAATGCTTCTTCTAAAGCCTTTTTAATTTCATCTTTTGTAGCAGTTTTTGCTACTTTGAAAGTATAAACATTATTTTGTCTTTCTTTCATACTTTTTTCAGTAATAACTGGTGAATAAATAATATCACTATAATGTTTCATTATTTAAGCACCTCCTCGATTTCTTTAATTGCATCTGTAGTAACTACTAAAGTATCAGCATTAACTAAATCATAACAATTAATTTCATCAGCCATTAAAACTAAGATGTTACCTAAATTTCTTGTAGCCATATATAAATTTTCATTTTCTTCTTTAGTAACAAAAATAGTTTTACCAGTTAGTTTTAATGATTCTAACATATTAGTAGCTTCTTTTGTTTTTAAAGATTTAAAATCAATTTTATCAACAACAATTAAAGCTTTTTCTTTATTTTTATAAGTTAAAGCCGTTTTTAAAGCTAGGCTTCTTTCTTTTTTGTTTATTTTAAATGTATAATCGCGATTTTGAACTCCAAAAGCAATTCCGCCACCACGCCATTGTGTAGCACGAATACTACCTTGACGAGCACGTCCTGTACCTTTTTGTTTCCAAGGTTTTCTGCCACCGCCAGATACTTCCGCTCTTGATTTTGTTTTTCTTGTTCCTTGACGCATACTATCAAGTTGTAAACAAATCATTTTCTTTAATGCATCATCATTAACGTCAATATTCCAAATATTACTATCTAAGGTAATGTCTTTAACAACTTCACCTTTTAAATTTTTAACACTTATCTTTGTCATTATATTTCCTTTCTAGACTATTTACTAGCCTCAGGATCCTCAACTGGATTTTCTTCTTTAGTTTCTTCTTTATTTTCTTCTACTTCTTGTGTTTCTTGTACTTCAGTTGCTGGTTCTTCTACTGTAGTATTTTCTACATTAGTAGTTTCTTTTACTTCTTCTACTACTTCATCTACAACAGTCTCAACTTTCTCTTCCTCATAAGCTTTTAATTCTTTTGGATTTTCTTTACGAGAATTTTTTACAGCAGTTCTAATATAAACTAAAGAATTTTTGGCACCTGGAATATTGCCACTAACTAAAATATAATTATCAACTGTATTTACTTCAATAATTTCAAGATTTTGAATTGTTACAGTTTCAACTCCCATATGTCCTGGAAGTTTTTTACCCTTTAATACTCTTTTTGGAAGCATAGTACCTAGTGAACCTGGTCCTCTATGATAGTGAGATCCATGGCCCATAGGCCCTCTTGATTGATTCCATCTTTTGATAACACCCTCAGTACCTTTACCTTTAGAAGTACCTGTTACATCAACGATTTCACCAACATTAAAAATATTTACCCCTATTTTATCACCAATATTATAAGTAGCATCTACATCTCTAATTTCTTTTAAGAAGCGCTTAGGTGTAGTGCTTGCTTTTTTTGCATGGCCTATTTCAGCCTTATTTGCACGACTTTCTTTCTTTTCAAATACGCCAAGTTGAATAGCATTATAACCATCTTTTTCCATTGTTTTTACTTGCATTACAACATTTTCATCACAAGCAACAACAGTTACAGGAATTAATTTACCATCTTTGGTAAATACTTGTGTCATGCCAACTTTGCGTCCTAAGATTCCTTTCATTTTACTTTTCCTTTCCTAATTATTAATAAGTTTTAATTTCGATGTCAACGCCACTTGGTAAATCTAAATGACTTAAAGCATCAATAGTTTCTTTACTTGGTTTTTTAATATCCACAAGTCTTTTGTGAGTTCTTCTTTCAAATTGTTCACGCGAATCTTTATATATGTAAACAGCTCTTAAAACAGTAAATTTCTCAATTTCTGTTGGAAGAGGTACTGGTCCAGATACTTCCCCACCTGTTCTTTTTACAGTTTCAACAATTTTTGAAGCAGCGATATCAAGTAAACGATGATCGTAAGCTTTTAAATTGATTCTAACTTTGTTTGACATTTTTTAATGTCCTCCTTTCGCCTATATCTAGTATAGACTTGCTCGGCCCAAATTCCCTAATACATCAGAAGAATATTTACCAACTTCTCCTAGCGTATCAGCAACCTTGTGCGTCTCCGCAGTCATACGAATATCATTATAACACATTAATTATATGTTTTGCAACAATAAAATTGCTATTTTTTAAAAATTTTATAATAAAAAAAGAACTATTATTTAAGTTCCTTTATTATGAGCATTTTGTTTTATCAAATGGAGCAAAAATACATTTTGTACAAGTTCCAAAATCACTACTATTTTCTTTTTCTATTCCCTTTGTTATTTCTATAGCATTTAATATTCCTAAAACTATTATTGGTATTATATAAACAACCATCCCTGCTATAACGCGCTTTATTAAAGAAGCAGTGGCTTTACTAATAGCTTTTTCATCACTTGCTACAACAGCTTTTCCCAAATCAAACATTCCAAAAATTATTATTATTAATGGAACTAATATTTTAACTATAGTTAAGATTATCCCAACTATTCTAGCAACCTTTTTTATTCCTTCATTTGCACATAAACTAGAATAATTTAATTTATTTTCATATGGATCCGGAGTGTATGAATTCTTTAACTTTCGACAGCCATAAACTGACGACTCTACATTGTTACTCATTTTGGCTTTAAGACTAAAAAATGAATAATCTTCAGGACAAGTAAAAGCAGGACTTTGGCAAAGTTGAACACCACCATAAGTAAGCGAATTAGCTTGGCTACATCCTATGGGCATTTTATAAACGTAATTATAATAATCTATATTAATATCTATAATGCTTTCAATATGAGTTTCTTTCTTATTTTTAAGCGTAATACGATATGCTAACTTGCTATCTGATGAATTTCTAATATTTACATAAATGATTCCTATGGCATCATGCATTTTTAATATACATTTACTTTGATTGCTCCATGAAGCAATAGCTCCATCAGCTCCAGTTTCTAACTCACAGATATAATTTCCACTATTTTGAATGCTAAATTCTTTAAATATATCAATTTCAGCATTTGCATTAACATCTAAGCTTTTTTCAACGACCTCATTGCTTACCTCTTTATCTTTTCGGCAACCAAATCCAACATAATTATTCCCATCATCGCCTTGGAAATTAATTCTAAATGCTGAGAAACCTTCTGGACAATCATCATCATCAACTAATAAAGTAAAATCACATCTATCCGTCGCATATGTTTCGGGCACAACACAAAATTGGTGTCCTTTAAACTCTTTCTTTTCTAATTCAGAATCTGAATATTTGTGGAAGACTACCTTATCCATTTTATTTTTAAACTGCATAGCACATGTACCAAAGTCAGCATATTCAAAATTAGAATCAAGACTTGTTACATATGTAGTATTATCATCAACACAATCTCTATTCTCGGCAAAAACTTTAAATGGTAATAGTATTAATAAAAATATTATTAATAATTTTATCTTGGCTTTCATCTTTAGCACCTTCTCTTCCAATATTTTATCACGTCTAATATCATTTAGTAAATAGATGAAATTATAATATATTTTTTAAAATATTCTAACTTTTTATTAATTTCTTAAATTCATCGCCTTTTTCTTCAAAGTTTTTATAAAACTCATAACTTGCTGCGGCGGGGCTTAACAAACAACCACTTTCCTTAGGAGTTACTTTTTTACTTATCACAACTGCTTCTTCTAAAGTGTTTACAAAATAGACTTTTTTATTATCAATAAGCTTTCCAATCATTAATCCAGTTGTTGGCATACATATTAAATTATCTATTTCACTTTTTTTCAAATATTCAATAAATTTACTATAATCAATGTGACGATCTTCTCCCCCAATAATAAGAGTCTTAATATTATTTAAACTTTCTAATGCGGATATAGTAGCTTCGGGAATTGTGGCAATAGTGTCACAATAATAGTGAATACCATCATACTTACCAACATCTTCCATTCGATAAGGTAATGATTTAAAATTATTTATCGCTTCTTTAGTTAAGTCCATATTTAAATTAAGTATTTTAGCTACAATTAAAACTGCCATAATATTTTTTAAATTATGAATTCCTAAAAGATGTCTATCATCATTTGTATTATATAATTTTTCATTATTTAAATATATGTAATTTTCCATAATATAGGAGGTATTTTTATCCTTACATTTATCCTCCTGAAATTTATATTTTTGAGCTTTGTATACATTACTTGCCATATATTTTATTAAATATTCATTATCGGAGGCATAGATTGCATAATCATCTTTATTTTGATATTTAAATATATTTAATTTACTTTGATGATAATTTTCTACACTTCCAGCATGATCTAAATGATCTTGATATAAATTTAATATTACGCCTATATGAGGAGAATAATTAACAAATTCTAGTTGATGACTAGACATTTCTATCACAAGAAGAGTATCTTCTTTGATATTTTCAATTTCATCAAATATAGGATTACCTATATTCCCTAGAATGAAAACATCTTTTTGGTTATGCTTTAGGACTTCATATAATAAAGATGAAGTTGTACTTTTCCCTTTAGTACCAGTTATACCTATAATATTTCTACTATCAAATTTTAAAATTAATTCCAATTGAGAAGTAATTTTATCTTTTATTCTTTCAATATTAATATTTTTAAATGATATACCGGGAGTTTTAATAATTAAATCATATTTATCTAAATTATCTAAATAATTATCTTTAGAAACAAATTCTATATAGCGATCATTTTTATATATTGGTTCATCTTTTAAATCATTTTGATCTAAAATAGTTAAAAATTGATTGGGTAAATGACGACGAATAAATTTATAAGTTGATACCCCTTCTTTTCCCATACCTAAAATAGCAATTTTTTTATTTTTTAAGTAATCAAGTAAATCATTTAACATATTTTTGCATCTCCTTTTTTAAAATTTCTGCAAAATATGAAGGTAAATTGTTCTCTTCATTATAGTAATTTATTAATTCTAAGTCTTCTTCTATAGGATAGTGATCTTGGTAATATTGTAATAAGAATGGTAATTTATCTAGTTTTTTAATTAACATACTTACAGCAACACGTACTTCATGGAATGTTCCTACACATTCAAAAGGCTTAGTTTCTTTATAACCTAATAATTCTTGAAAAATAGGTAATAAATCTTTTCTTTCATATAAGTCTTCATTAAATATATTTAATAATTTTTCTTTATATAAATAGGGACTTAGAATTATAAAAACAAATAAACATTTAGGACAATTACAACACCAAGGCCAGTTAATATCCTTACTACCTAGATTGCAACTTTTGAAATGCGGATGATATTTTTCATAATGAGAGAAAAGAAAAGCTATTTCTAGTTCATTTAAAGGTCTAAGGAGGCTAAAATAATGAATATCTAAATGAAAATATTTTTCCATATAATTGTTAAAATCTTTTTCATATTCATAAGATTTAGAATATTGATGATTAACATTAGAATTTAAAACTGTTTCCTCATTTGCACTGGCTTCATTAGCTAATATAATATACTTTTTATGATAAATGTAAGAAACTAAATAAGTTAAAAAAGATAAAAGCGAGCTAAAAGGAGTATGCCCATTTAAAAATTCTTGATTATTTAAATCTATTAAATGGGGATCAATAATTCTTGTCGCTATTAAACTATCAATATTAGCTTCTTTAACACAAGCTAAATTAGCTTTCTTAGGATTTAAAATAAATGCTGTATTATCAACTTCATTTTTTAAAATTTCTAAAACTACGGCGGAATCTTTACCTCCTCCAACTGGAATTAAATTACCATTTGTTTCATAATTTATAGGTTTTAATTCTATTTTTTCACCCATTATTTTAAAATTAAATAATTCTTCTTCTGAAACATTTATTTTATTACGATATAAAAATTCACCTAAACCATTATAATAAAGTTTTTTAAACCATTTTATTTGTTCTTCATCTAAATAACCAGCTTTAATAATAATATTTTGACTACAACAACATTTTATATAACTAATAAGTTCGATTAGGCCTAAATGAAAAATTAAATTTCGTAAATAATTATCATTTAAAGAAATATTATTTGGTACTTTTAAACTTATAATAGGATTAAATGTCGTTAAATTAGGAATAATAAAATAATATTTAATTTCTAATGTATTATTAATAAGATGATATTCATATTTATCATAGATAAATTCTGGATATTGATAACGTAATTTTTGAAATTTATCATTCATTTTATAATTCTCCTTCTTTTTATTAGATAATTATATCACTATCTATTTTTTATGCAAATATACTAAAAAAGACAATTTAAAGTTGCCTTTTAATTTAATTCTTCGGTTCCACTACCAAAAGATGGCTCAAATGTTAAAAGATTTAATTCTTTACTTAACATATTAAATCCTTCATTATTAGAAAGATTAGATAATATAGTTGTTATATCTTCACTTGTTAACATACTATATTCTATATAATTAGTAGTATTTAATTCACTAATCTTTGAAATATTATCTAAAGTATAATTTATTTCTAAATTTAAATTATTATTATCATCTGCGATTTTTAATGTAATCTTATTATCATTATTCTTAGTTTGGTAACTTATATTATAAAGATAATCTTCTTTTGTTACGTTGATATCAAAATCATATTTACCGCTTTTATTTGTTATATTCCCTTCAAAGATAGTTTCGACATTTGATAATTTAAAATTATAAGTTGTTCCTTTTATCGAAATAGTTCCTAAATTAGTTTTTATATTATTTTCTTCTTTAGTAATTTTATACTCCTTATTATTTCTTTCAACTATTATTAAATTATTCATTCTAATTTGCAATTTTTCTAATTGATTTTCTTTATTTAAATAAGTATTTATTTCTAAATCATTTTGAAAATCTATAAATTCATAATTATTTAAATTACTTTTAATAACACTTTCATCTATTTTAAAAACATTAGCTAAAGAAGTTAGAAGTTTGGAATTATTTAATATATCATTAATAATATTCTTTTGAATACTATTTAAATCTTCTTTAGGTATTTTCATTATATAATTATTAACATTTACTTCTTTATTATTTATTTTCAAAGTTGTATTTTCTTTTTTAAAATATTCTTTTTTTAAATTAGTTTTAATTATTTTAAAAATTTCTTCTACTATTATTTTTGAATCATTTTGATAATTAACCCAAATATCATCATTAAGAGAACTTAGAATTTTTATCGGTTTATCGTAGATAGAATCTAAGTTTATATAGCCATCAGTATTTTCTAACAATAAATTAATATCAGCTAATTTTTGATTTTTATAGTTAAGATTAAGAAAAGTGTTATTAATTTTATTTTGGTAGTCTATTTCATTTTTAAATGAGATATCTAAATTATTAATAACATTAGCTAGATTTTCTAAATTATGATCATTAGTAATAAAATTTAATTTAACTTCACCTGATAAAGATAATAAATTAGTAAATATTTCACTATTTTGAGTAATAATATAAGCTAATTTATTAGGTATTCGATCAAGAATTGTATAATAAATATTTTCTGGACTTCGATCTTGTTTTTTAAGAAAAAAAGTTATTATACCAACAAAAACTAAGAGAATAATTAGAATTGTTATAATAATTAAAGAAATTTTAGAACTTTTATTTTCATTTATATTTTCACTCACTTTAAAACTCCTATTTTTCTATAAAGAATGCATAATATTCATCAAAAGTAATTTGGTTTTCATTAATATATTTAGCAACTTCAGTGCCAACATAACGATAATGCCATGGTTCAAAAATATAACCAGTAATATATACTTTATCTTCAGGATATCTTAAAATAAAACCATATTTATAAGCATTTTCTTTTAGCCAGATTCCTTCTTTAGAATCTTCAAAATGAGCATTTTCATCAGTGGTATTTAAATCAACAGCAAGTCCTGTTTGATGTTCAGAATAGCCTGGTCTTGCAGAATAAGTATCAGTTTTTTCTACGCCATCTTTAGCCACATACCCATTATAAGTATCTTCTTGGGTTTTATAGCTACGATATGGAGAAACACTAAATAATTTAATTCCGTCTTCTTTGGCATCTTCAATCATTTCAACTAAATGTTCATAGGCAGTTGGATGCATATATCTGGTTCCCCAGTTAACATATTTACTATCCATTTCAACTAATTCTGGTTCATAATCACTAGGTAATTTATGATATTTATTAACAATAATTAATAAGCCATCATCTAAATTACTATCTATATCATGAGTATAAAAAGCATAATCAAGATTAGTATTAATCCGGGTAATAACTTCTTTAGCATCAATATCAGGATTTTCTTTAGCATAACTTAAATATCTTGATAAATTTTTTTCTAAAAAATATTTTTCATTTCGAAGAGCAATTTCTAAAGGATCTATATCTTTATTAATTGGTTCATTATCTTTAGTTGGATTATTATTCATATTATCATTTGGTTCCTTTCTTTTGTTTAAATAGATTACACTACTAAAACATATTATTGAAAGTGCTAATAATATGACTATTATTAAAATTAATTTTTTTCTTCTTCTTTTCATTTATATACTTCCTATCTATTTTAATAATATTTCAGTATCTTTCATTTCTTCTGGAACGGCAATATCCATATATTCAAGGATAGTTGGAGCCACCATAGTTAAATCGCCAGATTCTTTTAATTTAACATTTTTATCTAATATAATAAAAGGTACTTTACTTAATGTATGAGTAGTAACTTTATTTCCTTTTTCATCAAACATTATATCAGCATTACCATGATCGGCAAGAATTATAACTTTATAAAAATTTTCACTCGCTTTCTCTACTATTTTTTCTAAACATAAGTCAACAGCCATGCAAGCTTTAATTGTAGCTTCAAAATTACCCGTATGACCAACCATATCAGGATTAGCAAAATTCATTAAAATAAAATCGTAATCTTGAACCATACATTCAATACATTTTTTCGTTATTTCAACCGCACTCATTTCTGGTTTTAAATCATAGGTAGCAACTTTAGGGGAAGGAATTAAAAATTCGTTACATTTATTAATTTTCCCGTTATAACCTCCATCAAAGAAATAAGTTACATGGGGGAATTTTTCCGTTTCCGCAATTCTTGCTTGCGTAAATTCTAATTTTTCTAAATATAGTCCTAAGGGATTGGTTATAACTGGCTCTAAAATAAAATTATTAGTTGGGATATTTTTATCAATTGGTAAAAAGCTATAAACAGATAAATTATCTAAATATGGCCGATTAAATTCATTAAAATCTGGTAGGATAAGGGAAGATAGAATTTGTTTAGCCCGATCAGCTCGATAGTTCATCCAAATCAAAATATCACCATTCTTAATTAGTGATTCTCGAGAAACAACTAAAGGTTTTAAAAATTCATCTGTTATATTTTTTTCATACAAGTTATAGATTGAATCTTTAATTTTAATTACTTCTTCTCCTTTTCCTTTAGTTATTAAATCATAATAAATTTTAGTTCGATCATAATTTTTATCACGATCCATAGCATAATATCTTCCACAAATAGTGGCAATATCACCTACTTTATTTTTCTTTATTTCATTTTCTATTTGTGAAATATATTTATAAGCATCATGAATACCTGTATCTCTTCCATCAGTAATTAAATGAAAATGAATTTTATGAAAATCATTTTTAACAAGAATTTGATATAACTTAATAAAATCATCTATTCCTGCATGAACGTTTCCATCACTACATAAGCCCATTAGATGAATATCTTTATCTTTGTTATTTAATAATTCTTGAAATTTTTCATTTTCTAAAACATTACTATTTAAAAAATCATCAACTAATGTTTCATTTTGTTTAATAAGACGCCCAGCCCCAATTGTTAAATGACCAGTTTCACTATTACCAAATTGTCCTTTTTTAAGTCCAACAGCTTCTTCACTAGCAAAAAGAGAGGCATGTGGAAATTCTTCCCATAGTTTATTAAATGTTTTCATTTGGGCAGCAAAAATAGCATTACCATATTCTTCTTCTCTTAAACCAAAACCATCTAAAATGATAGTTAATATCTTTTTCATAGGTTTCACCTTATGTTTAATATACCATATTATATGAAAAAAAACAATTTACCAGAATCATTTTTAAGACAAGTTTAGTCAAAAAAATTAGAAACAATGTTTCTAATTATAGACCAAATTATTATCAACTTTTAATTTATCTGCTAAAGTAGTTAAATATTCTGCATTAGTAGGTTTATCGCGATTAACATTAATACTGTTACCAAAAATACTTTCCATTAAATTAATATCGCCTCTATTCCAACTTATCTCTATAGCATGTCTAATTGCTCTTTCTACTCTCGTTGGAGTTGTATTAAATTTTTTGGCAATTTCAGGATAAACATCTTTTGTTATATAAGAAATACCATTGCTTTCTTCTAAAACAATTTGAACTCCTTCTTTAATATATTGATAACCTCTTACATGAGATGGAATACCTAAATTATGTAATAAATCAGTTAGAATTCTTTCTAAATTAAATAATTTCTTTTTATTATTTTTATTATTTAATTCAATAGATAAAATTCTTTTCTCTAAACTCGCAAAATTAATCGGTTTTAACATATAATAATCTATTCCATATTTATTAGCTTCCGCTAATATATGTTCATCTTGAAAATTCGTGGCCACGATAACATTCTTTTTAATTTTTCTCAAAGCCATTTCACTCAAAATATATAAACCATCCATTTGAGGAAGTATAAGATCCATTACAATAATATCAATATTACTAATATTATTAATTAAATAACTTAATCCTTCTTCTCCATTATTTTTACAAGCTACTACTTTAATTACTTCATGACTGCTAAAATACTTCTCTAAGTCTTTAGTCATTGATTCGTTATTATCAATAACTAAAACCTTAATGTTGTTTTTCATTTTTCTCTCCTCTTTTATAATTTTTGTACTGCTTGTAAATTCATTATAAAAGAATATTTGACAAAAAGCTATAGGAAGTTTTGACAAGTCTTGTCTATCTATGTAAACATTTGTCGAATTATGACGATTATCTATATTTTTCATTTAATTTACTATTTATGATTTACTAATTTTTCATATTCTTTATCACTAATTTCAGTTATTTCTAATATGTATTCTTTTGAAGCGTTTAACTTTATTAATTTTTTAGCTGTGGATATTTTATTTTCTTCTATTCCTCGCTCCATTCCTTCTTCTTTAGCTTCATCAATTCTTCTTTGATAATTAATTCTATCTGATTCGATATTCCATTCTTTTAACATCTTTATTATTTCTTCCATAATCTTATCTCCTTTGGCATATTTTTTCATATCTTTCACACTTTTACTCCTTATTATTCTTAAATATGTTATAAATCTTTCTTCTTCATACTTATAAGGTATATTATCTATTAAATCATATCTTACTAAATACATTAAAATATTATCATTTATTTCTTCATTGTTAATGCTATTCTTAAGACTATAACCATTAACAATATTATTATTGATTCTTTTAAAATTGCCTTTAATGAAATTGAGACTTATAACTTTTTTGTATTCAGTTGTTTTTATACTTTTTTCTTGACGACTATAAAGCCTACATAAATAGCCTAAACTTTTATTATAGTCTTTTTGACTAAACTTATTTTTATACATTTCAATTGATATGATAACATCATCTTTAGTTGCGGTTAAATCACCATAATAGCTTCTAAATTTTTTATGATCAGGATTTATATAAGAATTGGGTATTAATTCGGTTATTAATCTATTATTATTATTTTTGCCTATATAATTTA
>CANRLB010000007.1 GCA_947631365.1 uncultured Bacilli bacterium
ATAATGATAATGGTGATAGTATGGCCAAGAGGAAAAAATCGAAAGAAACAAACAATTCAGGAATGAGTGTTGAACTTACTGGATTAATATTAGCAATTATTGGCATTATTGGTTTTGGCTTTGGACATGTCGGAACAATTATCAAAGAATTTGCTATGTTTTTATTTGGCTCTTGGTGGCTAATTTTTGTTATTTATCTTTTATTTGTTGGCTTATATATGTTATTTAAAAGAAAAATGCCGAAATTTTTTTCATCAAGATTAATAGGGCTTTACTTAATTGTTCTTGTTATTTTAGCATCTAGTCATTTCACTTTTTTAAACAAAATAGGCGAACCAGGAAAAATAATTACTGAAACTATTAATCGTTACATGGATAGAATTGGGACAATTGATTTAACAAGTTCTATTTTAAATACAGGTGATACAACTTTGGCTATTGGGGGAGGTTTAGTCGGAGCTTTAGTTATAAGTGCTTTATATTTTTTATTTGCTAGAGTAGGCTCAATTATTGTTTTAGTAGTGATTGCAATTTTTGGAATTATTATGCTCTTTAATGTTACTTTATCTGATTTAATTGATAGTGTTAAAGAATTTTTCAGCCGCAACAAAAGATATAGTGAAGAAAATGACGAAAAGAAAGATGAGGAAGAAGAAATTCCAAGTTTATCTAAAATTAGTGAAGAAGCTGTCTCTAGTAATAGTTTACCAGAGCCAGAAGATAAAATTGTTCTTAGAAGTTTAGCAGATGCTAAATTTAAAAAAGACGATGTTAAGGATATAGTTACAATGGAACCAGAAGTCGTTAATGAAGAAGATGAAGAACCAATTTTAACAAAATCAATGTCT
The DNA here is from genome assembly GCA_947631365.1 of uncultured Bacilli bacterium. Taxonomy (GTDB): domain Bacteria; phylum Bacillota_I; class Bacilli_A; order RF39; family UBA660; genus SIG200. The sequence continues at coordinate 849 of CANRLB010000007.1, forward strand.
TCTTATAAGTTGCCTCCTTTATCTATTTTAAATGAAATAAAAAAAGATAAAAAAACAGGCCTTGATTCTTATACTTTAAATAATAAAGATGTATTGGAAAGAGTTTTAAAAGATTTTCAAATAACAGCAAAAGTAGTTGATATACATGTAGGACCCGCTGTTACGCAATATGAAATAGTTGTACCTGCCGGAACTAAAGTAAGCAGAATTTTATCAATTAATAAAGAAATAGCTTTGGCTTTAGCAGCTAAAGATGTCCGTATTGAAGCCCCTATACCAGGAAAAAGCACTATTGGTATTGAAATACCTAATCAAAATATTTGTCCCGTTTCATTTAGAGAAATTTTAGAGGCTAACTATTCATTTAAAGATAAATATGATATTATGATAACTTTAGGAAAAAATTTGATGGGAAAACCAATTGTTGCTGATATGGCTAAAATGCCTCATCTTTTGGTGGCTGGTTCAACTGGAAGTGGTAAATCAGTATGTATCAATTCAATTATTTGCTCGATTTTAATGAATTATAATCCTAATGATGTTAAACTCATTATGGTTGACCCTAAAAAAGTTGAACTTACAAATTATAATGGGACCCCACATCTTTTATGTCCCGTAGTAAATGATCCTAAAAAAGCCTCTATTATGCTTCAAAATGTTGTAAGAGAGATGGAAAAAAGATATGATCAATTTGCAGAAGTGGGTGTTAAAAAAATAAATGAATATAATGTTTATATTGAGAAAGAAAATAAAAAACATCCTGATTCACCTTTACCAAAAATGCCTTTTATGGTAGTTATTATAGATGAACTTGCTGATTTAATGCTTGTGGCTAGTAAAGAAGTAGAAGATTCTATTATGCGAATTACGCAAATGGCAAGAGCGGCCGGTATTCATTTAATTGTTGCTACTCAAAGACCATCAACAGATGTCATAACTGGGGTAGTAAAGGCTAATATTCCATCTCGTATTTGTTTTGCTGTTGCAAGTCAAATTGATAGTAGAACTGCTCTTGATATGAGCGGAGCTGAAAAACTACTTGGTAAAGGTGATATGTTATATTTACCGATGGGAGAAAATACGCCTGAACGTATTCAAGGCTGTTTTATATCTGATGAAGAAATTAACCGTTTAATTAATTATTGTTCAAAACAAATTAAAGTAAGTTATGAAGAGGGAATGAGTTTAACAGAGGCTCATGCAAATACTTCAAGTGGGTCAGGAAATGGTGAAGATGATTATGATGATCCAATGTATGATGAGATAGTTGAATTTGCTATGCAAACTGGTAAAATAAGTGCTTCACTTATTCAAAGAAAATTTAGATTTGGATTTAATCGAGCAGCCAGAATGATTGATTTATTAGAAGCAAGAGGTATAGTTGGTCCCCAAAATGGTAGTAAACCTAGAGAAGTTATTAAAAAGAATAATAATGAGGATTAATTTAAAATGATTATTTTTTCTATATCTTGACATAAAATTAAATATAATTAAAAAAGTCAGTTTACAAAGATTTTTAACATATGTTAAAATATTAGTGAAAGGATATGGTACTAATGAGTCAAATTAAGACTGAAGCTACTAAAAAGTCAACTAAAAGTAGCAATTTAAAAAAAGTAGTAAAAGAAGTTAGTGCAGAGAAAAAAAAGATTAATCCTAAAAATTATTTATATTCTCTATTAATATTAGTAGTAGGAATACTTTTAACATTATTATTTTTTAAATGGTATAATGTTAAAAAAGAAGAAAAATTAATGATAAGCTATTTGCTTGCAACTAATACTATTGAATCAAGTATAAATGATTTAAGTTCATTAGAAATAATTAGGCAAGAAGCGCCATCTTCGTATTTTATATATATAGGTTATACTAAAGATGAAGATATTTATAATTTTGAAATAGAATTAAAAAAATTAATCGATGAATATAAATTAAATGACATTTTTTATTATGTTGATATGACAGAATATAAAGAAAATAATAAAGAATATTTAAAATTAGTTAAAAATAGTTTAGATATTGATGATTTAAATAATATTCCAGCCATTATTTATGTGGAAAATGGTAAAATTGAAAATATCTTAGATGGTGTTAAAAATACAAAATTAAAAATAGATGATGTTAAAAAATTATTAGATATTTACGGATTTGAAACTATAAAATAGGCATCAGCATATAAGGCATTTGAATTATCTCATACATTAATGTAGGAGGTAATTTTTTTATGTTATTTGATAATAACAATGTTGATTTAGATTTTGCTCTTTTAAATTTAACTAATGGCGTAAAGGTTCCAATGAATATGAATATGGCAAATAAAACATTTGATAAAAGTAATCCTAATATTTTACCAGCAAAAGATGGATTTTTAAGAGGAAATATGTTTAAAAATGAATATATGCCTTATAAAAATTTAACTTATGTTGATATTCGCCCTAGAAATGAAAGAGAAGCAAAATTATTTAATGTTATGCAATATTCATTTGCCATCAATGATTTAAATCTTTATTTAGATTTACATCCAGATGATAGGGAGGTAATGGCTTTATTTGAAGAATTTGTCAAAAATGAAAAGGAAGCCAAAAAGGAATATATGGAAAGCTACGGACCACTTACTGTAACTAAAACAAAAGGAAATAAATTTACTTGGATTGATAATCCTTGGCCTTGGGAAGACTTAGGAGGTAATATTTATGTTTAAATATGTAAAACATACTAATTATCCTATTAACATTTCTAAAAAGGATTTGAGAATGGCTAAATATCTTTTAACGCAATTTGGTGGTGCAAATGGTGAATTGGCCGCTGCAATGCGTTATTTTAGCCAAAAATTTACTATGCCGGATGATAAAGGAAGAGCTTTACTTAATGATATAGCTACGGAAGAACTTGGGCATTGTGAAATGATTTGTACAATGGTTCATGAACTTACGAAGGATGCTACAATTAAAGAATTAGAGGAAGCTGGACTTTCTTCTTACTATGCTGATCACAATAAAGGAATTTATCCAGTAGATGCATCAGGTGTACCTTTCACTGCTACTTATTTTGCTGTTACTGCTGATCCAATTGCAGATTTAATGGAAGATATGGCTGCTGAACAAAAAGCTAGAGCGGTTTATGAAAATTTAATCGATTTAACTGATGATGAAGATGTTTTAGCTCCCCTTTTATTTTTAAGACAAAGAGAAGTTGTCCATTTTAATCGTTTTAAAGAATTATATGAATATTATAAAAGTAAAGGTTTTTAATTTTTAGAACTATCTTAAGGTAGTTCTTTTTTTGTAAGATTATGTCAATTTAGTTAAAAAAAATTAGTAATTTAGTATTTTAATCTAAATTTTGGTATAATTATGATAGAAAGTAGGAAAATAGTATTATGGGGAATAAGATGATAATCAATAAATATGAAAATTATAAAAATCGTTTGGAATTGAAAAAAAGCGAATCAATTAATCCTATTAGAAGAGATCAATACCAAGAAGATTTAGAAAAAATTGTCCGAAGAGATAAAAGCGAAAATGAAGCTATTATGTGGGGATTTGTTTTAGGTTTTCTCTTATTTATAATCCTTTTTGTCTGTATTATCATTTTTACCCTTTAGTTAGAAAGGATAATTGTTATGTTACTATTTAAGTGCCTTAAAATATTTTTGGCAAGAATTGCCGATGTTTCTTTGGGGACACTTAAAACAGTTTCATGCGTTAAAGGAAAAATAATTGAACCTTTTACATTAGCTTTTTTTGAAGTATTAATTTGGTATTTTATAGCTAGAGAAGTGTTAAATACAGAAGGTAATACTTTTTTAATTGCCATTGTTTATGCTTTGGGTTATGCAACAGGAACTTTAGTAGGATCTTTATTATCAAAATTGCTAATTAAAGGTGATGTTGGAGTTCAAGTTGTATTGAAAGAGGGAAACAACCAATTAATAAAAAAATTAAGAAAAATAGGTTATTCTGTATCTATAATAGAACTTAAAGATGATTATGAAGGAAAAAATAGAGATATGCTTTTTATTGAAGTAAATGCCAAAAGATTAAAAGAGTTGACAAAACTTATTAAGAATTTTGATCACAATGCTTTTATAGTTGTAAATGATACTAAATTAATAAAAAGCCAGTTTGTAAATAGATAAATTTGGAGGAATTGTAATAAAATACTTGTTATAAAGCTTTATTTCTGATATAATATTTTTATAAATTTAAGTGGGCAAAAATCCCACTTTTATTATTAGTTTGAGGTGAAGATGAAAAAACAAGTAAATGGAACTTTAAAAAAATTACAAGAAAGATTAGAAGAAATATTTAAGCCTAAAGAAATAATAGTCGATGAAATTTATTTAGAAAAAAAAGGTAAATATACATTTCTGACTATTGTTTTGGATAAAATAGGGGGTATTGATTTAGATGGGATTGTAAAAGCTACTGAAATTATAAATCCTATTGTCGATGAATATGATATATGTGATGGTGAATATATTTTAGATGTTATTAGTAAGGAAAGAGGTTAAAAATGGATAGTAAAGCATTTATTAAAGCATTAGAAGCAATTGTTAAAGAAAAAAATATTAGTGCTGATGTAGTATTTGAAGCAATGACTTTAGCATTGCAAACAGCTTATAAGAAAAATTTTGATTCGAAAACAAATGTAAGAGTAGATATTAATAGAGAAACAGGAGAAATTAAAGTTTATTCTTATTTAGTAGTTGTTCCAGAAATTGATGAGGGTAGTGAAGAAGTAGATGAAAATGGAAATGTTGTAGAGATTCCTCCTAAGGTTAATCTTGATGCTCAGATTTTATTGGAAGATGCTAAAGAAATTGATCCTAATGCTAAAATTGGAGATACTATAGAAAAAGAAGTAACACCAAAAGATTTTGGAAGAGTTGCAGCAGGTACTGCTAAACAAGTGGTAACTCAAAAGATTAGAGAAGCTGAAAAAAATAGTATTATTGAGGAATTTCAAGATAAGGAATTTGAACTTATGTTAGGGTTAGTAGCTATGGAAGATCAAAAAAACTACTATATTGACTTAGGTAGAACAAGAGGAATGCTTCCTAAAAGTGAAATTATACCTGGGGAAACTATTAAAATGGGCTCAAATATTAGAGTTTATATTACAAAAGTAGAAAGTGGAACAAAAGGACCTATCATAATGCTTTCAAGAAAACATTATGGTTTTGTTAAAAGATTGTTTGAATCATTTATTCCAGAACTTGCCTCTGGGGAAGTGATTTTATATGGAGTAGCAAGAGATGCTGGGAATAGAAGTAAGGTTGCTGTCTATTCAACAAATGAAAGAATTGATGCTATTGGTTCTTGTATAGGGGAAAAAGGCAGCCGTATAGCTAATATTTTAAAAGAATTGAATGGTGAAAAAGTTGATTTAGTTCTATATGATGAAAATCCAGAAACTTTTATTGCTAATGCTTTATCGCCAGCTAAAAATGTTATTGTTAATATTACTGATCCTTTAAAAAAGGAAGCTTTAGCAATTGTTACGGATGATAATTTAAGTTTAGCTATTGGTAAGAAAGGCAGCAATATAAGATTAGCTAGTAAACTTACTAAATATAAATTAGAAATTAAGACTTTATCACAAATTAATGCAGAGGGAAATCAATAATTTTAGGAGTTTAAAATGAATGTTAAAAAAACGCCAATGCGTACTTGTGTAGTTACAAAAGAAAAGTTAGAAAAAAAAGATTTAATTAGAGTTGTTAGAATGCCAGATGGAGAAATATGTGTTGATTTAACGGGTAAAAAAAATGGGCGTGGAGCTTATTTAAAAAAAGATTTAGAAGTTTTAGAAAAAGCTAGAAAAAATAAAATTTTAGATAGAATATTAGAAATAGAAGTAAAAGATAAAGTATATGATGAATTAAATGAATTATTAAAATAAAGGAAGGTGGATCGTAAGATGACAGTTAAAGATTATGCCAAGGATATGAATTTGTCAGTTGCAGAAGTGTTAAAAAAATGTAAAGAATTGAATATTAATGCAATAAGTGGTGACGATGAATTAGAAGCAGATGATATCGTTATGCTAGATAATACTTTAAATTTGATTAGTACTGATGATGAGATTACTTATGATGAAGATGAATTAGTAGAAAATATTGCTTTAGATATAATGGAAAGCAATAACATAATGGAAAGTAATACATCAAAAAAACAAAAATTAAAGAAAAAAGATCGTATTAATGAAAATAAAGACAATTATCAAGCTTTGAAAAAAGAAATGTATAAACATAAAGAAAAATTAATGGATAATGCCCAAACTAATGAAAATATTGTCCTTTATAAAAATGGGATGAGTGTTGCTGATTTGGCTTCTAATTTAAATGTAAGTGGGACGGAGATTATAAAAAAATTAATGTCTTTAGGTTTAATGCTTAGTCTTAATGATCGAATTGATTTTGATAACGCGGAAATAGTAGCTCTTGATTATGGAAAAACATTAAAACATGAGGAAACCCAAGATGTGGCAAATTTTGAAGAATATGAAATAATTGACAAAGAAGAGGATTTAGTTAAAAGGCCACCAATAGTTACTATAATGGGTCATGTTGACCATGGTAAAACAACTCTTTTAGATTACATTAGAAATTCTCATGTCGTTGATGGGGAATTTGGAGGAATTACTCAACATATTGGAGCATACCAAATTAATCATAATGGAAATAAAATAACATTTATTGATACGCCAGGACATGCAGCTTTTACCGAAATGCGGGCAAGAGGAGCTAGTGTTACAGACATAGTTATTATTATTGTGGCAGCAGATGATGGTGTAATGCCTCAAACTAAAGAAGCAATTGATCATGCCAAAGTAGCGAATGTTCCTATAATTGTAGCTGTTAATAAAATAGATAAACCAGATGCTAATCCAGAAAGAATTTTGACGGAAATGGCTGAATATGGTATTACACCAGAAATTTGGGGTGGAGATGTTCCATTTATTAACATTTCAGCTAAAACGGGAGAAGGAATACCTCTTTTATTAGAAACTATTGAAACAATTGCGGAAATAAATAATTATAAAGCTAATCCTAATAGATATGCATCAGGAGTTGTTATTGAATCTAAACTTGATAAAAATATTGGTGGTATTGCTTCCTTTATTATTCAAAATGGTACTTTAAGGATAGGTGATTTCATTGTTGTTGGTGAATATTTTGGTAAAGTTAGAACAATGAAAAATGATTTAGGCGAATCAATAGTTGAGGCTTATCCATCAATGCCAGTTGAAGTAACTGGGATATCTGAAAATCCTTCGGCTGGAGATAAATTTATGGCTTTTGAAACCGAAGCCAAAGCTAAAGAAATAGCTAATAAAAGAAAAAATATTGCTTCTTCTAAATATAAAACAGATGTTGTTTCATTGGATGATTTATTTAAACAAATTGAAAAAGGTAATAAAGAAGTAAATGTTTTAATTAAAGCTGATGTTAGAGGTAGTGAAGAAGCCGTTAAAAATGCTTTACAAAAGATCACTGTTGGTGATGTATCTATTAATGTTATAAGAAGTGGAATAGGCACTATTACGGAAAGTGATGTTGTTTTAGCTAATGCCTCTAATGCTATTATTATTGGTTTTAATGTTGTACCAAGTAATATAACCAAGGAAATTGCCAAAGAATATAATGTTGATATTAGACTTTATACAATAATTTATAAATTAGTTGAAGAAATGGAACTTGCTATGAAAGGAATGCTTGATCCAGAATTTGAAGAAAAAATTATGGGATCTGCTGAAATTAGAAAAATATTTAAGTTCTCTAAAATAGGTAATATTGCTGGTTGCTACGTTACTGATGGAACTATTAAAAATAGCGCTAGTATTCGAGTTATTCGAGATGGTATTATTCTTTGCGAAGATAAAATAGCTTCTTTACAAAAAGGTAAAGAAAGTGTTAAAGAAATGAAAAAAGGTTTTGAATGTGGCATTACCTTAGAGAATTTTAATGATATCAAAGAAGGCGATGTTTTAGAAGCATTTGAGCTTGTTGAGGTTAATCATGAATAATCATAAAACCGATCGGATTGCTAGTGATATTATTAAATATTTAAGTAACATAATTTACACTGAAACAAGAGATGATATTCTTAAAACAATTACTTTAACAGATATTAGATTAAGTAAAGATTTAAGTTATGCTAAAGTGTTTTTTACGAGTATTTTAAATATGCCTCATAAAGATATTGAAAAAGAAGTAAATGAAGCTTCTCCTTATTTGAGAGGATGTCTTGCCAAAGTTATTGATATTAGAAATATACCAGAATTAAAATTTGAATATGATGAAACAATTGAATATGCTACAAAGATTGAAAAGATAATTGATGATATCAATCATAATTAGGAGGATTCATGGATGAAAATAATTTAAAAATGGTTGTAAATCTAGATGGTTTTTTAACTCCCAAAGAAACGGAAAATTTACTACAAGCTTACTATATTTTATTTTCCAAAATAAATGGTAAAGATCTACCATCAGCACTTTTACAAGTCCTAAAATTAAATAAAAATCAATCTTTTGCAATTAAATTATTGAATGTTTCTGAAAATTATCAGTTAGCTAAAAAAGCTTTATTAGAAATTAAACCTAATTTTAAAGGTAATAATTTGAATATGTTAATGGTTTATGAAAGTAATAATTTAATCGCTGCTGCTAGACTTAGAAATTTAGGCGATAACACTGGTAGTATTCCTGATGCCGTATTTATGGTAGATGAAGATAAAATAAATATAATATGGTCATTAATGATTGAGTATATTGAAAATTATTTTTATGAATTAGGATATAAAAAAATGTATATAGAGGTTCCCATAAAAGATCCTTTCCTTTTAAAAGGTTGCTTTGATCATGATTTTAGAGAAAGCCCCGAAGATATTGTGGTTAAAGAAAGTACTAAAACTTATTTTTTAAATAAAAATTTAGAAAGAAAAAGAAAATGAATGGTGTCATTGTAATCAACAAAGAGAAGGGCATCACTAGTCGAGATGTTGTTAATAGACTAAATAAAATATTGAAAACGAAAAAAATAGGCCATACGGGAACGCTTGATCCTATGGCTAGTGGAGTATTAGTTTGTTTGATTGGTAAATATACAAAGTTAGCTTCGCTAATTACGAATGAAGAAAAGGAATATATAGCGGAAATTAAACTAGGTATTGAAACAGACACTTTGGATATTACAGGTAATATATTAAAAGAAGAAAGTCCAACTAAGTTAGATATTAAACAAATCGAAAATGTTTTAAATAGTTTCAAAGGCTATTATAAACAAGAAGTACCTTTATATTCAGCCACTCATGTTAATGGTAAAAGATTATATGAATATGCAAGAGAAGGAAAAGAAGTTGTTTTACCTATCAAAGATGTCTATATTAAAGATATTGCCCTAATTAACTATGAAAATGATAAAATAAAGTTTAAAGCTTTAGTTAGTAAAGGAACCTATATTAGAAGTTTAATTCAAAGTATTTGTCAAAAATTAAATGTTTTGGGAACCATGAGCAGTTTAGAAAGAATTAAACAAGGGAAGTTTAATATTTCTGATGCCTATTTTTTAGAAGATATTGAAAAAAATAATTTTCATCTTTTTACTATTCCAGAATTATTAGATGTTGAAAAAATAGAATTAACTAAAGAATTAGAAAATTTAGTTTTAAATGGCAATAAAATAAAAATTGCTAAAGAAGGATATATTTTATTTGTTAAAGACAAAATAGAAAAAGCTTTATATTATTGTGAAAATGGCATTGGTAAATTAATAATTTTGTTTTAAATTTGGTATTATTTGTTTACTTTTTGATAAAATTATAATATAATATTTAATGAAGTTTTTACTTAGATTAAAAATTTTTTCCGATTTTAATCTCAGTTAAAACCGTTTGATAGAAAGGAAAAGAATATGGCTTTAAGTAAAGAAGAAAAAGCAAAAATAATTAAAGAATTTGCTAAGAATGAAAAAGATTGTGGATCTGCTGAAGTTCAAATTGCTATTTTAACTAAGGAAATAAATGAGTTAACTGAACATATGAAAGAACATATCCATGATTATCATTCTAAAAGAGGATTACTTATGAAAGTAGGAAGAAGAAAAAAATTACTTAACTACTTAAGAGATAATGACGTTGTTAGTTATAGAGAAGTAATCAAAAAATTAGATTTAAGAAAATAAAGGCACTTTGTTTTAGTGTCTTTTTTTGTAGAAAGAGGTTATTATGAAAAAGGTTTTTGAATTAGATTTTTATGGTAGAAAATTAGTTGTTGAACATGGTGAACTGGCCAAACAAGCTCATGGGGCAGTATTAGTAAGATTTGGAGATACTGTTATTTTAAGTACAGCAGTAGTTTCAAAAGAAGCAAATCTTTTGTCTGATTTTTTTCCATTAATGGTTTTGTATAATGAAAAATTATATTCAGTTGGTAAGATTCCAGGAGGATTTATTAAAAGAGAAGGAAGACCTACTGATAATGCAACTTTGGCAGCCAGAATGATAGATCGACCAATGCGACCATTATTCCCTGAAGATTTTCGTAATGAAGTCCAAATTGTTAATACTGTATTAAGTGTTGATCAAGATAATTCGCCTGAACTTTCAGCTTTATTTGGATCTTCACTTGCAACTTGTATTAGTAAAATTCCTTTTAATGGCCCAGTAGCAGCGGTTAAAGTAGGAAGAGTTAATGGTAAATTAATAATTGATCCAACAGTAGAAGAGATGGAATTATCCGATATTGATTTAACTGTTGCAGGAACAAAAGACGCTATTAACATGGTTGAAGCAGGAAGTAAAGAAGTATCAGAAAATGATATGTTAGAAGCTTTACTATTTGGCCATGAAGCAGTAAAAAAATTAGTAGCTTTTGAAGAAGAGATTATTGCTGAAATTGGCGAGGAGAAAATGGAATATCCTCATCTTCTTGTTACTGATGAATTAAAAGATGAGATAAGTAAACTTGCTACTAAAAGATTAGATGAAGCAATGCGGATTAAAGATAAGGCTACGATGTATGAAACAATTGATAATATTAAAAATGAAATATTAGAAAAATATAAATTAGAAAATGAAGAACTTGGGGAAGATGAACTTAAAGAACTTTTAACTAAGGTAGCTAATACTTTAGAAAATGTTCAATATAATGTGTTTAGAAAAATAGTTGTTAATGAACATATTAGAATTGATGGAAGAAAAATGGATGAAATTAGACCTATTAGTGCTTCAATAGATATTTTACCAAGAACTCATGGTTCAGCATTATTTACAAGAGGACAAACACAAAGTTTATCGATTACCACTCTTGGGGCTTTAGGGGAAAGCCAAATGCTAGATGGTCTTTCTATTGAAGAAGAAAAAAGATTTATGCTTCATTATAATTTCCCTCAATTTAGTGTTGGTGAGACAGGACGTTATGGTTCTCCTGGACGAAGAGAAATTGGTCATGGAGCTTTAGGAGAAAGAGCATTACTTCAAGTTATACCATCAGAAGAAGAATTTCCATATACCATTAGAGTTGTATCAGAAATTTTAGAAAGCAATGGTTCTTCAAGTCAAGCAAGTATTTGTGCCGGTTGTCTTTCTTTAATGGCTGCTGGTGTTCCAATTAAAGCTCCGGTTGCAGGTATTGCGATGGGACTTATAACTAATGGCAAAAAATACACTATTCTAACGGATATTCAAGGTATGGAAGATCATCTTGGAGATATGGATTTTAAAGTAGCAGGTACAAGAAAAGGTATTTGTGCTTTACAAATGGATATTAAAATTGATGGGGTAAATAAAAATATTTTAAAAGAAGCTTTAGCTCAAGCTAAAAAAGCTAGAATGGAAATTTTAGATTTATTTGAAACAGTTATTAAAGAGCCTAGAAAAGAACTTAGTAAATATGCTCCTAAGATAGAGACATTTACTATTGATCCTGAAAAAATAAAAGATGTTATTGGTCGTGGTGGCGAAATGATTACCAAAATTATTTTGGAAGCTAGTAACGTTAAATCAGTTAATGATAAAGAAGCTGTTAAAGTTGATTTAGAAGATGATGGAAGAGTAATTATTTATCATCAAGATGCTAATATTATTAAAAAGACTAGAGAAATGATTGAAAATGTTATAAAAGAAGTAGAAACCGGAAAAATTTATACTGGTAAAGTTGTTAAAGTAGAAGATTTTGGCTGTTTTGTTGAACTTTGGGAAGGTTGTGAAGGATTAGTTCATGTATCTCAACTGGATAATAAAAGAGTTAATAAACCAAGTGATATTGTTAAAGTTGGCGATGAGATAATTGTAAAATCATTAGGGTATGATAACAAAGGTCGTTTAAATTTATCAAGGAAAGAAGCTTTACCTAAAAAAGAAGAAATAAAAAGTGAAAAAAAGTAGTATAATGAAGTAAAAGGAGTGTTTTTATGGAGTTGGGATTTGGAATTATAATTTTTATACTAATTGTTATTATTTGTTCTATAAAACAAATTAATGAATATGAAAGGGGAATTAAATTCCGTTTTGGTAAATTTGTTAAAGTTTTAACCCCTGGTTGGAAATTAGTATTACCAATAATTGAATCATACAAAAAAGTTGATATTAGAACAAAAGCTGTTGATGTACCTAGTCAAGAAGCGATTACAAAAGATAATGTATCTGTTCAAATAAATGCGGTTATCTATTACAAATTATTTGATGCCTCTAAAGCTATTTTAGCAGTTGAAGATTTCTATTATGCTGTTGGGCAACTTGCTCAAACAACTATGCGTAATGTAGTTGGTTCTGTTTCGTTAGATGAACTTTTAGCAGAAAGAGATAAAATAAGTACAGAAATATGTAAAATTATTGATGAAGCTACTGATCCATGGGGAATAAAAGTAGAAAATGTAGAACTTAAAGATGTATCTTTACCAGAAGATATGAAAAGAGTTTTAGCTATTGCAGCTGAAGCTGAAAGAGAAAAACAAGCCGTTGTTACGAAAGCTAAAGGTGAAGTTGAAGCCTCAAATAATCTGGCTAAAGCTGCAGAAATTATGAGTAGTACACCGGGAGCAATGCATTTAAGAACTTTATCAACATTAAGTGATATTTCTTCTGATAAATCAAATACAATTCTATTTTGTTTACCAGTGGAAATACTTGAAGCAATGAAAGGCAAAAGTGATAAAAAGTAGTAATACTTTTTTTCTTTGGCTTTTTTTATTGACTTCTAACTTTAATATGTTATATTAGTTTTAGAAGTTGATAAACATGAATAAAAAGAAAAAATTAAATATAGTTTATGAAGATAAAGACTTACTTATTATTAATAAAGAACCTCATTTATTAACAATAAGTAATGCTTTTGAAAAAGAAAATACTTTATATTATCAAGTATCTTGTTATGTTAAGAAGCAAAATAAAAATAATAAAATATTTATTGTTCATCGCCTTGATAAAGAAACATCTGGTTTAATTATCTTTGCTAAAAATTGGCAAGTTAAAGAATTATTACAAAATAATTGGCCTAATGTTAAAAGAGAGTATGTTGCTGTTGTTCATGGCATTTTTAAAAATAAAAAGGGAACTATTAAATCTTATTTAAAAGAAACCAAAACTAATTATGTATATAGTACCAAAAAAGGTGGAGAAGAAGCTATTACAGATTACGAAGTTATTAAAAGTAATAAGTTGTATAGTTTGCTTAAAATACATATCTTAACGGGTAAAAAACACCAAATAAGAGTTCATTTAAATGATATAAACCATTCAATAGTGGGAGAGAAGACATATACTAATATGAAAGATAAAAAGAATAGATTATATTTACATGCTTGTTATTTAGAATTTAAACATCCTAGTAATAATAAAATTATGAGAATATCAATTCCTTATCCTAATGAATTTATTGATTTAGTAAAATAATTATTACATATAAAAAACCTCGTTTCTTAAAAGGAAACGGGGTTTATTTTATTTAATTATTTTTCGAAAATATTATTTATCAGAACTATCCTTAACTACTTTAGATTGTCTAGTTTCACCAGTTCTAGTCCATCCTTCAAGTGTTTCTGAAGAACTCCATTTATATCTATATTTAGTTACTTTTTTAGTTGTTTTAGTAGCATCAATTGAAGTTGTTGTTCCCTTAGTACATACTGAATCGCTTCCTATACCATATTTAGTATAACCTTTATCACAACTATAATCAGTATTTTTAATAGCATTTTTATCTTCTCTAATAGTATATGTACATTTATTACCATTTAATGAATAAGTAGCATTTGGTATATTAGCACAAGAATATTTAACACTCTTACTTGCAGATCTTACATCTTCATAATCAGTATAGCATTTATCTCCAATTAAATATTCATTCTTGTTTTCACAATAATAACTTTTGGCTGTAAAGGCTAGTTCTTCTGACGTTTTTGTCTCTTTTTTAGTACATACAGTGTTTTCACCAGAACCACTCTTTGTATAAGTACTATCAGGACATTCATAAGTAGTTGCATAAGTGGCTTTAACAGTCTTTGTACATTTTGTACCATTTATATCGTATGAACTATCAGAACATTTATATTCTGTTACCGGTGTAGCATCAACAGTTTTATTAGTAGCTGGACAAGAATATTTATGAACTAATTGAGTACAATTTCCTGTTGTACATCTATCTTCATATTGACCTTTATAATCACATGTTACACCATTATGTGTAACTGTTTTACCTTGATATTTTTCATATGTAACATAAGTAGCTTTAACACTGACACGACAATATTTTTCATTAACTAAAGTACCACCAACTTTAGAACAATCATAAGTAGTTGTTTCTTTAGCGTCAACAGTCTTCGTACATTTAGTATTAGCTCCAGAACCAGTTTTAGTATAGGTACTATCAGGGCAAACATAAGAATTTGTTTTAGTAGCCTTAACACTATTGTTAACAGTTTCAGTTTTAACGCATTTAACATTAACACCAGTTCCTTCTAATTTATAACCAAGGGCAGTGTTACATTTGTAAACGACATTAGCTTTAGCACTTCTATATGTTGATGAAGTTGAATAACATTTAGAACCTGATCTACTATAACCAGATGGACAACTATAAACAGTACTTGCTGTAGCATCTTTAACGTCATTAGTATTTTTATAACAAGTCATACTCTCACCGCTACCAACAGAAATATAACCAGCAGGACAACTATAAGTTACTTTTTTGGTTGCAGCTACAGTAGTGCTATTATTTTTAACACATTTTGCACCATTCTTTGTATAACCAGCAGGACAACTATAAGTTACTTCATAATCAGTATAAGCTTGTTTATATTGATATTCGGTAATATATTCGTCATCAGGATTTGGATTGGTACAATTACCATTTGGACATAATTGATTACATCCTAATTCTTCAGTTGTCTTAGAAACTTCAACGCCACAAACTAAAGTAACAGTTAATTTATATTTACCATTTTCGTTTGTTACATAAGCATAACTTGCTTCCGTATCACAAGGTTCCCCATTTTTATATTCCCAAGCAAATATTAATCCTTTATTAATTAATTCTTGTAATGTATATTTTAATGTTTCTCCATTTTTAGGTAATTCATTTACTAAGAAATATTCTTTAACAGTATCATGAAAATATCTGTAACCTTCTAAATATTCTTTAGAATATGTTGTATTATTTAAAGTTGATGAAGGATTACTATTATTACCATTTCCATAATTAACATTAATATTAGAATTATTATTTTTAGCAAATAACCAGATTATAAAGAAAATAACTAATGCAATAACTAAAACAATAATTCCTTTTTTTATAAAAGATCCCCAATTAATTTCTTTTTTTGTATCTTCTGTATACATATTTAGTTACCTCCTTATTTAATTACCTGATTATTTTCAGTATTACAATAAATATTTGATTGTGTAGCCGATAAGATTAAATCCATTAAATCATAAGCTTTATTATTAATTTGATCATATGATTCTTTAGTTAATTCTTGTTTAGCTAAATCAAGTTCGTATTGAGCATTTATAACATCAATTTCACTTTGAGTAGCATTTTCTGGAATTTCTGGTTTAACAATTTCTTCATTAACATCAGTGATCATAAGAGCTTCTAATGGTCCAACCATGGCTTTGTATGCTATATAGAAATCATATTCTTTTTCTAAAACAGCATCTTCATTAAATTCTACATTATCTGTTAATGTATTTTTATCTTCAAACCCATTTAAAGATTTAGCATATATTGTTAAATAAGTTAATAAATTATCTTTTTTATCAATATTATTAGGTTCTCTTAAAACATCTTGATATAATCCTGTTGCTTTAGTAAAGAATTTATCTAGGTCAGAACCTTCTTTAGCAAAGTATTTAAATGCTTCTAATTTATTAATATCATCTTCACTTGGAGTTCCAAAAATATAATTTTCTAAAACACTATTTAATTCAGCTCCAATAGGTGATGTTACACTAACATTATCTGTTGTATATAATGTTTTATTATCAATAGCATAAACAATTTCAATTATATCTTCAATATAGGTTTCTTTAAAATAATTAGTTGCTAATATTTTATATGAACGATTAACATAATCTGCAGCTTTTTCACCTGTTGTTTGATATTTATTTACAACTGCTTCATAATCTTCTAAATAGTTTAAGTTAAATTCTTTACAATTAGCATATTTTTCAACTTCAGGAATGAAAGTATCTTTTAATGTTGCAACAGTATTTTGATCAAAGTTTGTAACAATTAATTTAGCTTTAACTTCGCTATAACCTTTGGCTATTAAACTATCAGCATCTTTTTGTTGACGTTCAATTTCTTGCTTTTCTTCTTCAGTTAAGCTATCAGAAGGTTTCTCTTCTCCTGGATTAGTAGTATCACTAGTTGAAGGAGTGTTATCTTTATCATCATTACTTAATTTATCAATTTTATTTGCTAAATAAATAATACCAGCAGTAAGACCGGCTGCAACAGCAACCCCAACTACTGTAGCAGTAAGTCCTTTCCAATGACTTTTAAACCAATTATCTTTTTCTTCTTTTTCTTCTTTGGTTTTTATTTTCTTTTGAATTTTAGCAAAAGTTTCCATATCTTCTAAAACTTGATCTTCAAGAACATCGTATTTTTCAGTCATTTTTTTAATAGCTTCTTTTAAACATGCTTTTTTCTTTTCAAGCGTTTTAAATTTTATGACGTCTTTTAAATTGCTAATAATTGAATCATTTATTGCATTATTTTTATAATATTCATTAACAGCTTCCATTAAAGATTCAATTTTTTCTAATTGTTCTTCAGCTCTTTCGTATTCTTTACCGCTTAAAAGACGTTTTTTTCTATCAAGTTCATGGATTTGTTTTTCTAATTCTTCTTTGAATTCGTCGACATTTAGTGACTCACTATCTGTATAACCAAATTGATCTTTCAAATCTTTAAAGCTGGCATCTTTAGAAGCTTTTAAATTTTCAATAACAGTAGTTACAGCAAAATCAACAGCAACGCTATTTTTTAAATTCAAATTTTCTAAATTTGCAATATCACTTCTAGCGTCATCTAATACATCAGCTCTAGAATTTAATTCTAATAGTTGTTCAATGATTTTGTCAATCTTAGCTAATTTTTTGTCCTTTCTTTTAGAATCACTTGCTGCAATTTTATCTCTTTCTTTTTGAGCATTTTCCACTGCAGCATTTAATTCACCAATGTAGTTTTCAAATTTTTCATTAAATTCATTACTCATTATAAATCCCCCTTCATGAATATGGCGTCTATAATAGCACTTTATATTTCATTTGTCAAGGGGCTTTATTATTTTTAGATTAAAATGTTAAATATCTTATAAATCTTTATAAAATAGTGGTTTAGTACTTATTTCAAAATCGAAAGTATTACTTTCTGTAATTAAGTCATATATTTGGGAACTTAGAAGTTCATATTTATAAAGTAGAGATTCTTTATTAACCATAAGTGGGATAGCAATATCTTTTTTTATGTTATTTAAATATTCTTTTCCTTTTTTATTAAAACCAATAATTTTTATATAATCAAGGTTAACTTTTTTATTATCTTCTTTAGTTAAACCAATTAATATATGAATAAGCATTCTTTTTAAACGATTATAAGTATATCTTTTAGATTTTGTTTTGTTAATTAAATCATCTAAATTATTACAACTATTAATAACCTTTTTTAGGCGATTATCGATACCTTCTGAAACATCTAAATAAATACTTAAGTCTTTTTCTGTAATAATTTTATATTTTAAATAAGAAAATAATTTAAAATAATCAATTTTTATAAGGCAATTAAAAACTTTTTTAGGTATAAAGTGAGAAATATCTTTATCACTCATAAATTTGAGTCTAATATTAGAGGCACTAACTATATTGCTATTATCTTCTTTTGTGTCGTGATAAGAGTTAGTTCTTTTAATTAAAATAGGTTTAATTTGATAATTATTTTGTTTAATAGCTTTAAGATATGATATGCCAAGTAAGTCATTTGGTAAAAACGCAAAATTAATATCTAAGGCTTTAGCCAAAGAGGTGGGGTAGTTATAACCTTCATTTAGATAATATTTGATTTTTTCTTGATATTCTTTATTTTCCTTAAAAGTATAATCACTAATTTTATTTAAGGTTTCTAAATCGTTTGATTCACTACCAAAAACTATATATTCACATTTTAATGTAGCTAAAATTTTGAGGCTAATACTTGCAAAAGTATCGGCACTTTGAGTACCAAAAATGAAAGGTAGTTCTACTACTAAATCAACGCCATAAGTTAAAGAAAGTTTAACTTTATCTTCTTTAGTTATAAGAGAAATTTCACCACGCTCTAAAAAATAACCATTTAAAACTAAAATGATTAAAGAATCAGGAAATTTTTCTTTTATTTTTTGAAGATGATATAAATGCCCATTATGAAAAGGGTTATATTCACAAATAATACCTACAATATGCATAAAAATCACATTTAAAATATATCATAATTTTCTTTATTTGCAAATAAGGAAACTTGCTCTTTAAAAAAAATTTAGATATAATACAAGAAAGATTGGTGAAGTTATGATAATTTGTATTGTAGGACCTACAGGGGTGGGAAAAACTCGGCTTAGTATAATGCTAGCTAAACATTATAATGGCATAGTTGTTAATGCTGATGCCTGTCAAATATATAAAGAACTTAATATTGGTAGTGCTAAAGTTAAGGAAAATGAAAAAGAGGGAGTAGACCATTTTCTTTTTGATATTAAAAATGTTAGTGAAGATTATAGTGTAGCTGATTATCAAAAAGATTTAAGACAAATATTAGACAAATACAAAGATAGAAATATTATTTTAGTTGGGGGAACTGGCCTTTATATAAAAGCTGGTTTATATGATTATCGTTTTAGTGCTATAGAAAAAAAAGATTATAGTAATTATACTAATGAAGAATTATATAATGAATGTTTAAAAATTGATAAGAATTTAAAAATTGATCAAAATAATCGCCGGAGACTCGAAAACTATTTAAATAGAACAGATAAAAATAAAAGAATACCTGTTTCTTTATATGATGTTAAATATATAGGACTTACTACAGATCGCGATAATTTATATAATATAATTAATCAAAGAGTAGATAAAATGTTTCAAGATGGGCTTTTAAAGGAAGTTAAAGAACTTTATCAAAAATATGGTGATGTTAATATTTTAAAAAGAGCAATTGGATATAAAGAAGTTATTCTTTATTTAAATGGCTCTATTAGTTTAGAAGAATGCTCGGAATTAATTAAAAAAAATACACGACACTATGCAAAAAGACAATATACTTGGTTTAATAATCAAATGGAAGTTACTTGGTTTAAAACAAATTTTACAAATTTTATGGAAACTTATAATAATGTTATTGACTATTTAGAAAAAAATAATTTAAAATTTAAGTAGAATATTGGAGGATGATAATTTGAAAAAATTTTTAATTGTTTTATTGATGATAGTTGAATCCTGTTCATTATTTTTATTATATAAAAGTAGTACTAGTAAAAAAGAAGAAGATTTACCTTTAGAAAACGTTGTTTATAATGAAAAGCAAACAGAATTTGTTTATTTACTAGAACAAAATTATAGTAAGGAAGATTATGTAGAATCCTTAGTAAATAATTGGCCTGATGATAGCTATAAGTTTAATCAACAAAAATCAAATTGCCTAGATTATAATAGTACAGAAATAAATAATGCTTTAATTTATAATGAAATAGATAATATAATAATTTTAGATACGGATATTGCTCAAATATGTTATTTATATTTTAATAAAAAATAATACTAACTTGCGTTAGTATTTTTAAATTCTTGATAATATAAGGGATTAAAATTGTGGGCATTAATTTTAACTTCGCCTTCATCAGCTTTTTTTAATTCTTCATTAGATACTAAGAAGTATTTATGATGAGGATAATCCTTACCATCTATAGATACTGGATCATCCCAAGTTAAATCTAAATGTAGCCATTCATCATCAATTTTAACAGCATTCCAAACATGACCATTTGATTCATTATTAACTTCTTCACTAGTAGTTCCAATTTTATAATTAACATACCCTAATTTAGATAATATAATAGCCATTAAATCAGTGTATCCATTACAAGTGGCGTATCCTTCAATTGCGGGTCCATAAGCTATATAAGATTTATATGGACTATCATTATTATTATTTCTTTCAATATCATATTTAGTATTTTTAATTATATAATCATGAATTCTTTTAATATTATCATAATCATTATCATCTTTATTATATAATTCATCAATTAATTTATTAACAAAGTTATTAACTTCTTCAATATCTTTTTCTGTATAAATATATTCAACTTTAATAGTTATTTCTCCGCTTTCTGTATGAGAGGCATGAAGCGGATTTTTTATAGTATGATATGGATGAACATAATTGTTAATATGAGTAAGAAGTTCTTCTGAACTCATAATTTTTTTATAATCATCAAGACATTCCTCATATTCTATTGGACAATAAAAAGTAAATTCATTCCAGCCTTGATTTAAAACGCTATAAAAAATATTTACTAAGTCGTCATAAGAGTAGGGAATATAATCTTTACTATTTTGAACAAATAAAAAATCATCAGTTTTAGTATAAATATCACCTTTAGCAATTGTCAAAACCGGTTTATTTGAAATAGTTTTAGAGAGAAAAGCTGTAATATTTTTAGCATTAAATAAAATTAAAATAATTACTATATAACATATTAAAGGAATTATATATTTTTTCATAACACACCTACTAATATATTTTAACAAAAAAAAATAAAGTAGTAAACTACTTCATATTTTTAATTTTAGAATTTAATCTTTGTTTTTCACGATTAACTTTATTTTCTTTAATTAAGCCTTTTTGATATGCT
>CANRLB010000008.1 GCA_947631365.1 uncultured Bacilli bacterium
AAATTTTTTACATTAGTAAGCCCTGCAATTAATAATTCTTCTTCCATATCCATTACATCTTCATATGAATCAATATAGGCAAATTCTAAATCAAATGAAGTAAATTCAGTAGTATGTCTATTTGTATTAGAATTCTCGGCTCTAAAGGCTGGAGCTATTTCAAATATCTTCTCAAGGCCACTAGCAATAGCCATTTGTTTATAAAATTGAGGACTTTGAGCAAGATATGCTTTACGATCAAAATATTTTACTTCAAAGACATCACTACCTGATTCTGAGGCAGTAGCAATTAATTTTGGTGTATGAATTTCGGTAAAATTTTCTTTAATTAAAAAACTTCTCATTCCATCAACAAAAGCTGATTGGACTTTAAGCATCAAATTGTTTTTATCACTTCTAAGATCAATCCAACGATAATCAAGTCTGGTATCAATATTAGCCGTTTCATCAATTGGTAGCATCAAAGCTTTACTTAAAACTTTGACTTCTTCAGGAATAAACTCTTTACCACCATTTTTAACGTATTCACTTAGTTGCATATGTCCTTTAAATTCTAAAATACTATTTTGTAAAACACCATTTAAGGCATTTACGATATCTTTATTTTTTTCTTTATCAATTGATACTTGAATTTTTCCACTGGCATCTTTTAAAATAATAAAAATCATATATTTAGTATCTCTTATAGTCTCAGCCCAACCACTTATTCTTGATGCCTTATTTTCTTGTAATTCATTAATTAATTCTCTTTTCATTTTGTACCTCCTACAAATTACTTACAATATAATCTACTATTTCGGAAATATCTACTTTTACTTCTTCTTTAGTATGATTATCTTTAACATTAACTAATCCCATTTTTAATTCTTCATTATTTAGTATAATTAATAACTTAGCGTTTAAACGATCAGCTTCATTAAACTCTGCTTTTAAACTTTTATTCAAAGAGTTTGTTTCGGTAACTACGCCATTTAATCTTAAACTTTGGACTATATCAATAGCATGTAATTTTTCTTCTTCAGAAACATACATGACATAACAATCGATTTCTCTTTGAACATTCTTATATAAATCAATTTCTTTTAACATGGCAATAATTCGGTCAATTCCGCAGGCAAAACCAATCCCATAGGAATCAGGACCTCCTAATTCTTTAATTAATTTATTATATCTTCCACCGCCACCTAAAACACTTTGTCTTGTATCATCATTATCAAGGGATACTATTTCAAAAACAGTATGATCATAATAATCAAGACCTCTTACTATTTTAGGATTAACTTCATAATCGACCTCTAATAAATCTAAATATCTTAAAACGGTATCAAATCTTTTTTTAGCAGATTCTGTTAAATAATCAATTGTTTTAGGAGCATTTTTTAAAATATCGCTATCTTCATCTATTTTACAATCAAGTATTCTTAATGGGTTAGTTTTAAATCTTTCTTTGCAATCATCACATAAATGATCTAAATGCGGTTCTAAATATTTAACTAATGCTTCTTTATATTTAATTCTTGATTCTTCATCGCCTAAAGTATTAATATTAACTTGTAAATTACTGATATGAAGGGATTCTAATATTTTATATTGTAGACTAATTACTTCGGCATCAATTATAGGATCATTACTTCCTAATACTTCAACCCCAAATTGAGTAAATTCTCTTAATCTTCCTGTTTGAGGACGTTCATAACGATACATTGTCCCATTATAATAATATTTTTTTATATCTGGTGATGCATATTCTTTATTTTCTAAATAACTTCTTACAACTCCAGCCGTTCCTTCTGGCCTTAAAGTTAAATTACGATCACCTTTATCTTTAAAATCATAAGTTTCTTTTCTTACGATATCAGAAGTTTCTCCTACCGTTCGATGAAATAATTCGCTTGCCTCAAAAATTGGTGTTCTAATAAATTCATAATTATAGGCACTCATCATAGTGCTTACAACTGAGTTTACATATTCCCATAAAAGAGAGTCACTTCCTGTAATATCAATAGTTCCTTTTGGTTTAGTTATCATTTTATCAAATCCTTTCTAAAAAAATAAAAAGACCTATTCATAAGGGCGAGTCTTCCCGCGGTACCACCTTACTTTAGGTCTTAAAATTTATCACACTAAGTGCGTTTCTATTTATCTAAAAGTGTCTTCATTTATTAAATTATTTGACTTTCTCACCAACCGTCTTCTCTTTAAAAATTCATTTAATAAATTACTTGTCTTTTTATAGAAAATATTTATATTTTAATTTTATTACTTTTTTTAATTATCGTCAACTAAGAATTTTATTATCTATGAAGAGTTTTTTTGTAATTTTCTAATTGTTCTTCACTATAATAATCACTTAATAAAACTACACATTTATCATTTAAGGCTTTAACCCATTCTTGTCCAATATAACAAGCATATATTAAGTCTTTGACAGATGCTTTTATGATAACATCATATTCATATCCATCATCTAAGCTTCCTTTGGAATCGTAAGCTCCTAACTTATATTCGCAAATAAATCTCAGAATATGATAAGCAAAATTACCCCAGAAAAAGTCATTTTTATCATTATGATTATAAGGTAAAATATATTCTGTGCTGTTATCATAGTAATAAATTTTTTTATCTTCTCTCTCCCAATTATTTTCTTTCGTAATGTAACGTAATGTAAACTCAGAGATTACTGTAAATTTACTGGCATCTACGGAATTAATCATATGTGAATTTTTTAATACATAGTTTTGAATTATAAGCGGTAAAAATTTATAAAAGAAAAACTCTAAATTTTTTCTAAAACCAAGAACTTTTTCTACTTGCGTAAAATTATTTTGATAAGATTGATAAGCATTGGTTAGCAATTTGCTTGATTCTTGTTTCTCGTTAAATCTTACGCCAATTTCACTGCTTTTTTTAAAAACATCATATAAATTTAAAGCCCCATTATTCTTCATTTTTTCATTTTCCATTTTTTTATACCTCTTTCTTTATTTTCTATATTTTATTATCTATGAAGTGTTTTCTTAAAACTGTCTAATTGTTCTTCGTTATAGTAATCACTTAATAAATCTAAACAACCATCTTCTAAATGTTTAACCCATTCCTCACCAATATAGCAAGCATACATTAAATCTTTTAATGATGTATCTATATCAATATAGTATTTTAAACCTTTAGTAAATTTACTATCTACTTTCACTGTCCCTAGATGATATTGTTTAATAAATTCTATAAGCAATTCATTAAAATTATTATCATAGTTGGCTGGCAAAATATATTCTGTTTTGTTATCATAGTAATAAATGGTTCTAACCTCTTTTTCAAAAGAATGTAAATTAAAGGCAGCATATTTATATATGGCAACTTTACTTGCATCCAAAGAATTAATTTCATTTTGATTTCTTACTAAATAGTCTTGAATAAAAAATGGTAGAAACTTATAAAAGAAAAATTCTAAATTTTTTCTAAGGTCAAGAATACTTTCTATTTCAGCAAAATCACTTGAGTAAGATAAATAATTCTTACCATATCCAAATAGTTCATCATTTAACTGTTTTTGCTTATTGTATACAGCCTTTACTCTACTATTCATTTCATAATTTTCTTTTAAAACATCATATAAATTTAAAGCCCCATTATTCTTCATTTTTTCATTTTCCATTTTTTTATACCTCTTTCTTTATTTTCTATATTTTATTATCTATGAAGTGTTTTCTTAAAACTGTCTAATTGTTCTTCACTATAATAATCACTTAATAAATCTATACAATCATCTTTTAAATGTTTAACCCATTCCTTACCTATATAACAAGCATACATTAAATCCTTTAATGAAGCCTCTATTGAAATAGAATAATACTTTGTTCCAAATCGAGAGCTTAATAATTTGACAGTACCTAAATTATATTCTTCAATAAATTTTATAAGTAGTATATCAAAGTTATTATTATAATTAGAAGGTAAAATAAATTTTGAAATATATTTGTTGCCACTGTAATCGTAACATAGTGTAAATTCAGTAGATATTTTATATTTACTCGGATCTAAAGAATTAATCTCACTTTGGTTTTTCACTAAATATTCTTGGATAAAATATGGCAATAACACATAAAAGAAGTATTCTAAATTTTTTTTAAGGCCTATAATACTTTCTACTTCTGCAAAATCATTTTTATAGGATAAGACAGCCTTACCATAATTTACTAAATCATAATTAACTTTATCTTTTTTCATATTTGCCAATTTTATTTTTTGGTTTATTTCATAATTTTCTTTAAATATACCATACAAATCTGGTATACTATTATTTTCTGGCTTATTATTCATATTGAAATTTCCTTTCTTTATTTTATAAATTTTATTATCTATGAAGTGTTTTCTTAAAACTGTCTAATTGTTCTTTACTGTAATAATCACTAAGTAAATCTAGACATTCAACTTCCAAATGTTTAACCCATTCCTCACCAATATAGCAAGCATATATTAAATCTTTTAATGAGGCATAGATAAAAATATTATACCTTTGATTCATATCTTTTTCTGAAACTGTTATACATAAATTATATTCTTTAATAAAGCTTGCAAGTAATTCTTCAAAATTATTATTATCATCAGAAGGCAAAATATATTTTGTATTATTTAATAAAATATATTTGCATTCATTTTTATGAAAAAATAAATCAAAATCAAAATATATTTTATTTTCACTTGCATCTAAAGAAATAATCTCATTTTGTTTTTTTATTAAAAAATCTTGAATAAAATGTGGTAGCAAGTCGCAAAAGAAATATTCTAAATTATTTTTAAGGCCTACAATACTTTCTACTTCTGCAAAATCATTTTTATAAGATATGCTTTCTTTACCGTAATTAAGTAGCTTATTATATAATTCCATTTTAGCTTTTGATTCTTTATTTTTCTCATAATTTTCTTTAAATACATCATATATATCTGGCATACTATTATTTCCTATTTTACTATTCATATTATCTTCACCTTTCTTTACTTTTTATATTTTTGTAATATACGTGACCCACAAGAAGCTTTTTCTAATGTGGCTTTATAAGATCCTTTAACTAATCCTGACGCATGTAAGTCTCTAATATCATTTAGTTTAATGCTCTTATAATAGTCAATATTAAATACTCCTAATTGATCAGTAATTTCTGCATTATTTATTTTTTCATATTTACCTTGTAATAATAATTGTAGTATTTGTAGACTTCTTGGTAGCTTAATAATGTTATGGACAAACCAATTGACATCAGCTTGTGAATGATTTTTATCTAATTCTGTTCTTAAAAGATAAAAATCTTGCATGTTTTCTTCAACAATTCTTATTAATGGGGCATTATCAAAATCACCATTAATGTATTGTTTAATTAATTTTATTTGATCCATACATATATCCAAGTTTTCAAGCCAACCATTTTCTAAATATCTTTTACATTGTTCTTGTAATTCCGCGATGCTTTTTGTGCCAGCGACTTCTCTTAATATTGAAAATGTATTATATATTGCCGGATGATTCCATGTACGGGTATCAAATTCAATATCACTTATGGCTAATTCTTGTGAATTTATAAATAGGTTTCTAGTTTTTTCTACATTAGTTATTAAATAATATATTAAATTATCTTTACTTTTTTCAAGCACACTTCTTTTATATTCTTTTAATTCTTCTTTTTTAGCTTCAATAGTATATAGATCTATGCTATCATCTTTTTTATCATATATGTACATTTTAGTCTCCTTATTTAAGTATTATCTATGAAGTGTTTTCTTAAAACTGTCTAATTGTTCTTCGCTATAGTAATCACTTAATAAATCTAAACAACCATCTTCTAAATGTTTAACCCATTCCTCACCAATATAGCAAGCATACATTAAATCTTTTAATGATGCTTCAATATTAATATTGTAATCCTTGGATAAAAAATCCTCTTCATCTGTTTTTCTTAAATTATATTCATTAATGAATGTAATAAGGAAAATATCAAACCAATTATGAGATTGGGAAGGTAAATAATAAAATTTATCATCATCTATTGAATAAAAATATTTGGACGTTTTATCATCAAAAAGTAAATTTAATTTAATAGAAATCTTTTGATCTTTATCGTCTTTTTCTTTAATATAAAGGGGGATTAATTCATAAAAGAAAAACTCTAGATTTCTTTTAAAACCAACTAATCTTTCAACTTTTCTATAGGCATAAAAAGTTGAATAATAATCTTCACTAGTCTCTGAAAGTTTTACTTTTAATTGCTCATTTGTAACATTATTTAATTTTTCACTATTTTCCATTATCTAAACTTCCTATTTTTATATTTTTCTACTTTTTTTATAATTTTCTATTTGCTCTTCACTGTAATAATCGCTTAATAAATCTACACAATCATCTTCTAAATACCTAATCCATTCTCGACCAATGTAACAAGCATATATTAAATCTTTTAAAGATACATTTATTTCAAAAAAATATTTTAAATTTTCTAAATTGTTTGAATCATTTATTACATCACCTAAATTATATTCGGTAAAAAATTCAATAAGTAATTCATCAAAACCATTATCATCATGATCAGAAGGTAAAGAATAATCTGATTCACTATCGTGATAGAAGATAGATTTATAACTATTTTCAAAAAAATATAATTCAAAACTAGAAGTTATTGTAAATTTTCTGGCATCTAATGATTTAATCTTACTTTGATTTTTTTCTAAGACGTCTCGAATTACAAATGGTATGAACTTGTAGAAGAAAAATTCCAAATTTTTCTTAAGACCTATAATACTTTCTACTTCAGCAAAATTATTTTGGCAAGATGAATAAGCATTACTATAGTTTAATAATTCATCATTCAATTCTTTTTTCTTAACGTTGGCACTTTCTATTCTTCTTCCTAATTCATAATTTTCTTGAAAGATACTATATAAATCTGATATACTGCTAATTCTTTCTTTATCATCCATATTTAGTTCTCCTTTTTTATATCCATTTATTATAAAGTGTTACATTCTAATTGTCAATTTAATTTTTTCTTTCCAAAATATGTTTAGGGGTAACTATTTCTAAAGTTTTTAAATATTCATCTTGATAAAAATTACGCAAATATTTAAATAATATTTTAGCACCTTTAATGGAATTGGGAGTAATACCTTCAAAATTTTCTTTTAAAACATCACAAAAGAATATTTCTACTTCTCTACTTAATTCTTCTTCTAATGTTCTCCCAGTCTCTAAATATATAACTTCTTCTAAAATATTTTGATAACTCGCCCATTTTTTATTTTCTAAATCCATATCTAAATCATTATAACATTTAAATAAATTACTAGGAATTAAGTGTCTAGCAAAGCCTGGACGATTTTCATATGATAAAGTACACCCCTTATCACTTAAATGGGAACATTTAGAATCAATTGATACTAAATCAATTTTACCACTTTTAATATTTGGAGCCTTTAATATTAATAAGATATTTATTTTTTCGTCTTCATCTTTATAGAAGACACCTTTAATTGAGGCCAAACCCTGATCTAGTAAACTTCTAATATATGGAACACTAAATTCTTTTATATCTGATACTAAATAATCGCAACTACTATCTAGACAGCATTTGCCACCACATATTTGACATATTAATTTATTATTATAAATACTTTCATCTTTATCTATTTGTTTTGATAAGTGATGATTATAATAA
Source organism: uncultured Bacilli bacterium (assembly GCA_947631365.1). GTDB lineage: Bacteria > Bacillota_I > Bacilli_A > RF39 > UBA660 > SIG200. The sequence continues at coordinate 7,704 of CANRLB010000008.1, forward strand.
CACATAGCATATAAAGATTCATCACTAAAAATTTTAGCTAAATTATTAGCTCTTTTAACTAACTCTAAAGTAAGTTCATCTTCTTTTAATCGTAAATATTCTACAAAATAATCAGTTAAATTATTTTTTAAAATTTTTTCAAAAGTTTGATTAGTTAATATTTTTATTATATTTTTTAATCTTGCTTGATATGGAAGCCATTGTAAAACTTTACTTTTATCAATATTATTTAATACTAAATCAGTTTTATATGAAGATAATAAATTAACATAAATATTATCACTTCTTTTAGACAATAATAAAATAACATGAGATTTATTATTTTTTATATCAACATATGATGTAATACCATAGTTATGTTTTAAAATTAATTCTTTAATTCCATGTATACTTAAATCTGCAAAATTATCTGGCGCTAATAAATCCAATATGAAAACCTCCTACAAAGGTTTATCCTAACATTATTTATTTTTACTGTCAATTATAATTGTAATAGGGCCATCATTTTCAATATTAATAAGCATATCAGCACCAAAAACACCAGTTACAGTAGAAACTATTTTATTTAATTCAAGATTAAAAGTATCATATAAATTTATTGCTTCATCTCCATTTAAAGCTTTAATGTAACTTGGCCGATTTCCCTTTTTAGTATCGGCATATAAAGTAAATTGACTAATAGATAAAATACTACCTTTAGTATCAATAATACTTTTATTCATTATTCCATTTTCATCATCAAAAATCCTTAAATTAATAATTTTTTTAACTATATAATTAATATCTTCAATTGTATCATCATAAGTAAAACAACTAAATACAACTAAACCATTTGTAATTTCATTATATATTTGTTTATTTATTGAAACACTACTATGTTTACTTCTTTGAATAACTACTTTCATATCTACTCCATTACCTTGACATTTTTAAATTTGTTTACTTTGCTTTTAAAACGATCTAATTCATCTTTATTATTAACTTTAATTAATAATTCACAAATAATGCCATTATCTGTATCTTTATTTTTTAATTCAGTAATAATTATTTTTTCCTTTGTTGCAAGAGCAATTAAATCCGCTAAGAAATTATTTCTATTTACTAAAATATTTAAATTGGCATAATATGTGTTATTTGCTTTTTCATTCCAACTGATATCTATTATTCTTTCTTTACTATTCCTTATATTAGGACAGTCTTTTTTATGAACTTTTATTCCTTCTCCTTTAGTAATAAATCCTATTATTTCATCGCCTTTAATTGGGCGGCAACATTTGGCAAGCGTATATAAAATATTGGTATTACCATCAATAATAATGTCATTACATTCTTTATTATTAATTGCTTTTGGTTTTATTTTTTCAATTAAAATATCATCTAGCGATTGTTTATCTTCAGTAGTTAAACTAATAATATAGCCAGCAGTATATCTTAAAGAGCCAATTGATAAATATAATTCTTCTAAATTATTTAATTTTAAATCTTTTAAAATTTTATTTAATTTAACTTCGCTTAAAATATCATTAATACTTAATTTTCTTCTTCTAATTTCTTTTTCTAAAATACTTTTTCCTTTAGAAATATAATCTTCACGATCTTTTTTGCTAAAGTAGGCTTTGATTTTAGATTTAGCTTGTTCCGTTTTAACAAAACTTAACCAATCATTACTAGGGACAGCTTCTTTATTAGTAATTATTTTAACTACATCATTATTTTGTAACTTATATGATAAAGGCACGATATTATCATTAACTATGGCTCCAACAGTGGTATCACCAATATGACTATGAATACGATAAGCAAAGTCAATAGGAGTTGCATTTTCAGGAAGTTCAATAACATCTCCTTTAGGAGTATAAACATAAATAAGTTCACCAAAAAAATTATTATTCATTGTTTTGGCAAATGATAAATCATTTTCTTCATCAGCTGATTCAATTATATTACGAAACATTTCTAACTTTTGTTCCATTACAGCTTGAACTTTTTTGACACCATTTTCTTTGTAAGACCAGTGTGATGCTAAACCTTTTTCAGCAATTTCATCCATCTCATAAGTTCTAACTTGTATCTCATAGAACTTACCATCATCGCCAAAAACAGTTGTATGCAAGCTTTGATACATATTTTCTTTTGGATTAGCAATATAATCTTTAAATCTTTTAGGAACAGGGCGATATTTAGAATGAATTAAACCAATAACAGTATAACATTCAGCTTCTGTTTTAACAAAAATACGAAGAGCTAAAATATCATAAATACTATCCCAACTTCTTCCTTTACTTAATTTATTATAAATACTATAAATGCTTTTAACACGTCCCTTTATTTCATAATTAATATCATTTTCAATTAAAAGATTAGATAATTCTTCTTTCATTTTTGTTAAATTATCATTTAGTTCTTGGACAGTATTGTTAAGACGTTCTAAGATATCATTGTAAACATTTGGTTTTAATATTTGTAAGCAAATATTTTCAAGTTCACTTTTAATAGAATTAATTCCTAAACGATGGGCAATGGGAACCAAAACATCCATTGTTTCTTTAGCAGTCTTTTTCTTAGTTTCTTCACTTAGGGCAAAACTAGTTCTTAAATTATGAAGACGATCAGCGAGTTTAATAAATAAAACACGAGGATCTTCTGATAATCCTACTAAAACTTTTCTTAAATAAATAATAGAGTTCTCTGTTTCATCAGTTAATTCTAACTTATTAATCTTTGAAATATTACATACAATAGTAGCTACTTCTTCACCAAATTTTTCTTTTAATAACTCGGGTGTAGAAACTTCTCCATAATCTAGGACATCATGTAATAATGATGCAATTATCGTTGTTTCATCAACATTTAAATCGATTAAGATATTTGCTACATTTAAAGGGTGCGTTATATAATCGGCCCCACTTCTTCTTTTCTTACCTTTATATTCACTGCATGCAAAAAGGTAAGCTTTTTTTATATTAGCTTTCGCATCTTCATTAAAATTTAACTTATTATAAATTGTCTCAAAATTAATTTTTTCATCTTGCATTTTTATCACTATCTTTATCTTCTTTTATAAATCTTAAAAAATCTATTAAATCTATATTTAAAATATCATCAACTAATTCATACATTCTTAAATCTTTTTTACCTTGCCATTTTGTAATAATACAATAATTCCAAAGATCTAATTTATTTATATTATTAATTTTTTCTCTTTTCCATTCTTTAATTTTAGTATTAAATGCTGGAATTAATCTTAAATATAGATTATTTTGATTTAATTGATTGTCCTCTTTTTGTGCCATAAATAAGATTTACCTTTCATAAGATTATTATATAATAATTTATTTTATTTTTAAAGGTGATAGTTTGAAAAATAAAAATATCTTTTTAAAATCGACAATTATTCTCATTATTGGTGGTGTCATAACTAAAATTCTCGGCTTTATTATAAGACTTATTTATACTAGAATTGTTGGGGCGGAAGTTATTGGACTTTATTCATTAGTTATGCCTACATATTCTTTATTAATTACAATTGCTACCCTAGCTTTACCGACAACTATTTCTAAATTAGTTGCTGAAGGTAAGCATAGAAATATGCAAATAATTACAACATCAACTATTTTAATTATGGCCATTAATTTAGTAGTAGTTTTAACTATGCTTTTTTCAGCTCGTTTTATTGCTAATGTTCTTTTACAGGAAGAGCGGTGCTATTTACTTATTATTGCAATGAGCTTAACGTTTCCTATTATTTCTATTTCAAGTATAATTAAAGGCTATTTTTATGGCAAACAAAATATGATACCTAATGTTGTTTCTAATATTATTGAACAACTAATAAGAGGTTTATTAATTTATTTATTTGTTCCATCAATAATGGCCAAAAGCGATATTTTAGCGGCCTGTTCTCTTTTCTTCTTTTCATTTATTGAAGAAGTTGTCTCTATTTTTGTTAATCTTTTATTTCTACCTAAAAAAATTAAAATAAATAAAAATGATATTATGCCTAATAAAGGCTTACTTAAAAATATTTTAAGTATTTCTATACCCACTGTATCATCAAGAATAATTGGTAATATTGGTTATTTTTTTGAACCAATTATTTTAACTAATTTACTTTTATATTCAGGTTATTCTAATGAATATATTGTTTTAGAATATGGAGCTTATAATGCCTATACCATGACTATTTTAACTGTTCCATCATTTTTTATTACCGCTATCTCTTCATCATTGATTCCGGAAATAAGTAAAAATTATTTAAAAAAAAATTATAAAAACATGAAAAAAAGACTTCAAGAAGCTTTAGGATTTTCGCTTTTTATAGGAATAATATACTCAGTTTTATTAATGTTTTTTGGTGATAAAATTCTTTTGACATTATATAAAACAACTTTAGGTTTAAGCTATATTAAAATATTAGCCCCAATATTCCCATTATTTTATATAGAAGCTATATTAATGAGCTATTTACAAGCATTAGATAGAGCCAAAATTACGATGAATATTACGATTATTGGGGTAATTATAAAATTAGTTGTTTTAGCTTTAACATCTCTTATGCATATTGGAATGTATTCTTTAATTATTTCTGAAATTGCTAATATCTTTGTAGTGGTATTTTTAAATATTTATTATGTAAATAAGGTTACAAAGAGTTTATAGATACCATAATTTTTCGCCATTTTTGTAAATTTCTTTAATAAAACCACAACCTAAACATTCTTCCCCAAGATATAAAACACAAGCTTGGCCTGGAGTAACAGCCTTAGCTTTAGAAGGATATTTAACTAATATTTCATTATTTTCTAAATATTCTAATTCTACAGGATAATCTTCACCGCGGTAACGAAATTTAGCGGTGCATAAAGTAGGATGAGTGGCACTAATAAAATTAACATTTTCAATTAAACAAGCATCACTATATAGATATTCTTCATCACCAATAGTAACATATAAAATATTTTTTGATACATCTTTACCGCAGACAAAATGTCTTTCATTATGGCCAGATAACCCTACATTTTTTCTTTGACCAATAGTATAATTCATAAGTCCTTTATGAGTGCCAATCACTTTTTTTGCAGCGACATTTACAATATCGCCGGGATTTTCTTGTAAATAATTTTGAATAAATTTTTGAAAATTTCTTTCTCCAATAAAACATATCCCTGTCGAATCTTTTTTACTAGCGACATTTAGACCATTTTCAAAGGCTATTTCTCTTACTTCTTTTTTTAATAAATTGCCAATTGGAAATAAAACATTTTTTAATTCGTCTTTAGTTACATCAGCCAAAAAATAAGTTTGATCTTTATTTAAATCTTTAGCTCTTAGTAATTTTCCATTTTCAATTCTAGCATAATGACCTGTAGCAATATAGGTAGCTCCCAATTTTATAGCTTCTTTTTTAAATAAATCAAATTTAATATATTTATTACATAACATATCAGGATTAGGCGTCCGCCCTTTTTTTAATTCATCTAAAAAATATTTAAAGACATAATCCCAGTATTCTTTAATAAAATCTACTCGATGAAGAGGAATATCTAATTTTTGGCACACTTCTTTAGCATCATTATAATCTCTTTCTTGAGGGCAAATAATATCAGCATTTTCATAGTCTTCTCCATTTATAGCACTATCCCAATTTCGCATAAAAAGGGCAATTACTTGATAACCTTCTTTTTTTAAAAGATAAGCTGCAACGGCACTATCAACGCCGCCGCTCATTCCTACTACTACAGTTTCTTTCAATTGTCATCCACATCCTTTTAAATATTAATATTTACATAATTTATAAACAACTATCGACAATATATGATACTAAAGCTATATCTTTATTTATATTGCCGCTTTTTAAATTATAATCTAATTTACTTAATTTAACAATTTCTTCTTTAATTTCTTTTTTATGATATTTTCGCAAATTTTGATGAACTTTATCGAGCATCCACTCTGTTAAATTTAAATTACTAAGTATTTCAGAGATTGTCATTTTATTTTCTTCATAAATAAGCGTTGCAAGCATTAATTTAAATTCGCGATATAAAAGAGAAATAATAATAGTTGGTTCTATTTTTAATATTCTACTTTCCTCTAATAATTTTAATGAGCTTTTAATATCACGATTAATAATACTATCAACTAATTTGAAATTATTTTCTTCAATTGTTTTACTTGTAAGATTAATGACATCCTCATATTTAATTTCCCCTGGTTTTCCATAGTAAGTCATTATTTTAATTAATTCATTGTAAGCTAAATCAAAATTACCTAAAGAGTTATTAAGAATATGCCATAACGATTTATCATTAATTGAATATTTATTTTCATTACATATTTTAGATAATTCGTTTTTCATTTCCGTTTTGGTTAAAGAAGGACTAATATATAAATTATTGTTATCTTTAATTAATTTATATATTTTCTTTTTAGTATCTGCTTTTCCATTTAAAATAAAAATTAATTTAGTATGTTCATTTTCATGTTCTAGGTATTTTAATATTTTTTCACTTATTTCTTTATTTTTTTTAGAATCAGCATCTTTTAATGTCCCTAAAAATTTAGCATTTCTGACAATTATACATTTATCTTCATTAAAAAGCGAAAGATAACTAGCTTCACTTAAAATATCATCTATATTATTTTCTTCCATATTAAAACTAATGGTATTTTTAATATCTTTTTTAATCTTTTTTAAAGCTTCATTTGTATGATAAATTGTTTCACTAATAATTAAATAAGTATTCATGTTTTTATTATCTCAAATAATTAGTATTTTCACAATACTTAATAGTCAGCATTTTCCCTTTTAATAAATAAAATTACTAAAAGCAAATAATGAATAATACCAATTATTAATGCTGGTAAAGTTAAATATTTAATGTTTAAATTAAAAATTAAACCACAAATAAAAATGCCAATGGCATCACCTAAAAGTGATGTTGAATATTTACATACAGTTATAAAGAAACTATACTCCTTGGGTGGTTTATTAATAAAATATGAACCAAATAAATAACTAAATGGCTGATCAAGAATTAAAAGATAAATAATTGTAACTAGTAATAATACTCTACTACCAGTCAGAAATACTAAAAGGTATAAAATTAATCTTAAACCATATTTAAATACTAGATTGATTTGATCGTTTTGAAAATGCCATTTTTTTACCACTTTCATTGCCAGTAAATTAGATACTATTCCTAAAAATAAAATAATAAAACTAGCTGTTTGAGTTTTTAAATGTAAATTTTCTGTTAAGGTTAATAAAGGTAGGCCTAAGATACTTGACCAAATAATTGATGACATGCAGTCAGTTATAAAAAATAGGTAAAATATTTTATGAGTTTGAAAATACTTAAAAGCTTTTTTAAGATTAAAATTATTATTAGCATCTTTTTTATTTTTAGCACCATCATTAAGAATTAATAAAACTAAGAAAGATAAAAAGATAAAAATAACGGAGGTTAATAAACACATATTATAATCAAAAAGGAAAGAGGCAATATATTTACCTATTAGAATCGTGGCAATTAAAAAGCCAACTTTATTGCTTATTTCTTCAATAGTTGTTTTCTTGGTATAAGCCTCATCGCTTTTATTAATACTAATCATAAGAGGATAAATGCTTGATAAAATAACTTGATTGAAAGCAATATCAAAAAACATAACAAATTTAATTAAAAATAAATAGCCTGTATCATTTAAACAAATTAAAAATGTTCCAGTTAACATTTTTAAAATCAAAGTAATTGTAACGCCTGTTTTAAGTTTATTATAGGGAACTTTTATAGTAAAAAATAAAAAAACAAGAATAGTTATTACGGAAGCAATACTAGTAATATTAGCAATTGTAGATGTCGTTAAATTATTACTAGCAAGCCATAGGTCACGATAGCGAGAAAAAACTCCTACACTAATGGAAAAAAAGCTTAGAAAAAGATACAATAATTTTTCTTGATTTTTATTTTTCATTATCTCACCTATTATAAACTATATCATAATTTATGATTATTTTAAAGTCATTTTAAAAAAGAGTAAGGCCTTAAAACTTTACTCTAATCTATATAAACATTATATAATGTATTATATTTTATGGCTTAAATTCCTTTATCGTGTAGCCTTTTTTATTAATCATAATGAGAATTGTTCCACTAGTTTGAGTATTCAAATATTTAATATTTAAATCTTCTAAAGTTTTAATTGTTTCACTTGCAGGATGATGATAAATATTATTACGGCCACTTGATATAATAGCTAATTGGGGATTTATGTATTTTAAAAAATTATAATCACTACTTGTTTTGCTGCCATGATGAGCTAGTTTAATAAAATCCGTTTTTATTTGATAATCATTAAGTAATTTTACTTCAATAGCTTTTGATGTATCTCCCATAAAAAGAAACCGGTAATTTAAAATATCAAAGTAACTAATTATACTACTTTCATTTTCATTATCATTATAATACTTATTGATATTTATATAATTAAAATATTTACTTTGATAGTTTTTTACAATATGTCCCTTCTTTAAAATTTCTTCTTCTAATTTATTAATATTTCCTTTATTAATAATAATATTATCAATTGTTAATTTATCTAATAAATTAAGTGTCTCTTTCGCATGATCGGCATCACCATGCGAAAGAATGAGTAAATCAATCTTAAAAATTCCCTGGCTTTTTAAAAATTTTATGGTCTTATCAGATATATGATAATCTGAATAACTCCCTCCGGTATCAATCATAATAACTTCATTTTTATAAGGACTAATTAATAAACTAGAATCACCTTGCCCGACATCCAAAAAATAAACATAGTAATTACTATCTAATCTATAAACAAATTTATTGAAGAAAAGTAATATAAAAAGAATTATAAAATAATATTTTTTATTATTTAAATAAATTAAATATAAAAATAAATAATAAATTATAATAGTCCCTATAAAGAGTTTGGGCATAATAATATTTATATTTAATTGATAAAAAATTTTATTAGAATATTCTAATAGATTAATAAAGCCATTAAAAATAGGACTAAAAATAGGAATTAAAAAAGTAATAATACTTAAAGGAAATAAGATTATAGATATAAAAGGAACATAAAGAATATTTAAAAATAAGCTTAAAATATTTATTTCATAATTTAAATTAATGGTAATTGGTAGGCTAACTAAAAAGGAAATTAAACTAATTTTAAATATTTTTTGAATATAATTACCTTTAATTTTATTATTCATTAAAATAAGAGCAAACGAAATTAAGAATGAATATTGAAATCCTACATTATAGATGATAAATGGATTTATAATAATGAGGATAATTGCACAGAGTAATAATATTTTAAAAGAAGATAATTTTATTTTAAAATAGTCTAAAATGTTTTTTAAAAGATAAAAAATTACGACTCTTAAAACAGAAGCAGTAAAATTAACAAGAAACGCATAAAAAGTTAATAGTAAACTTATTATTAATTTTTTAAATTTTAACTTTTTTAGAAATTTATTTAATATTAAAATAATTAGACCTATATGCATACCGGAAATGGCAAATAAATGCCAGATACCATTACTTTGATAAATATTATAAATATTTTCATCTAAAAAATCTTTATTTCCTAATATAAATAAATTTAAATATGTTTTGACTTTTTGATCATATGCATTAATTTTTTGGGTTAAAACATTTTTGATTTTGTAAAAAATATTTTCATCCTTTAGTATTTTTATTTTATCAACTTCAAGGGAAGTATATATTTTATTATTATATAAATATTTTTTATAATTAAAATTATTAGGAATAGTATTATTATTAAGACTATTTAATTTTCCAGTAATTAAGACTTTTTTTCCTAATAAATTTATATTATCTTGCTTATTTAAATAATATGTACAAATAATTTTTTCATCACTTTTTAAAATAAAATTTATTTTGTCATCATCATAATTAATTTTAATTATAGTACCTTCTAAATTAGTAAAATCACTTATATTTGTTCTATATTTAATAATAATGGTCGTAAAGATGAAATAAATTATGGTAAAGATAATTAAAAAATAGTAAAAATAATTAGACTGTAATATAGTCTTTAATTTTATTGAATGTTGCATCTTTGATACCATTTACTTTTTTAATATCATCTATACTTTTAAAAAGGCCATTAGTTTCTCGATATTTTATAATATCTAAAGCTTTACTTTCTCCAATCCCACTAAGAGTCATTAATTCACTGACGTTAGCTGTATTAATATTAACTAGTTTAGATTCATTTTCATTAGGGGTAGTATTAGTTGCATCTTTATTAGATGAATTATTATTACTAGCTTCTAAATTATTATCTAAATTATCTTTAATATCATTATTCTCTTTTTCAGAACTAGTGATAACACTACTAAAAGAATCTTTACAATCAGTTATATCATAAGTTGGACAATTACAAGTAGTATCTTCTTTTGATAAAGACTTATCTTTTTTATATTCATTTTTTGTATAAACAAAAATTACTAACTCATCAGATAAATGACGACTTAAATTAATATTGTCACTATAAGCATCTTTATTAAAGCCGCCAGCCATTTTTACTACATCATTTATTATATTAGCATCACTTACTTCATAAACACCAGGATTTTTAACAGCTCCTTTTATTTCTACATGATAATTAGTTTTTTCTTCATTTTTTAAAGTTTCTTCATTAAGATTATTTTCTGAAGTTTCATTATTACATGTAATTAATTCATTATTAGGACATTCACACTTTTTATTAATATACTTATAAATTAGTAGTAAGGTGCTTATTAAAAGAATTATATTTAATAAAATACTAATTAATAATGTCATTAATTTTGGTGGTTTAACATTAGAAAAAAAATCCATAAAATTCCTCCTTTCAATAATATATATAAAAGGATTTTTATAGATTTCCTTCTTTTTTCACAAAACTTTCACTTTAATTAGTTAATTTTTTTAATTCTAATTGATATTTTGTTTCATTGTTTTCAATTGCTACTCTTTGAGTTAAAAATAGCATAGCGATAAAATTAATTGTTGATGATCCGCCATAACTCATTAAAGGAAGAGGAACACCAGTTAAAGGAAGAAGGGCTAGCATACCACATAAATTAATGATAATGTGAAATGCAAAGAGCCAAAAAGTACCATAAGCAATAATAGAATTTCTTAAATTGTAAGCTTCTTTAGCAATTTTTAAAATACGATATAAAAGTAAAATATATAAAGTTAGTACAAAGATACCAGCAAATAAACCAAGTTCTTCAACTAAGATGGCAAAGATGAAATCAGTATGACTTTCTGGTAAATATAAGTATTTTTGCGAACTATTGCCAACACCAACACCCGTAAAGCTTCCATTATTTATAGCTATAAAACCATTACAAACTTGATAACCAGATTCTTCAGTATATCTTTGACAAGGATTGCGAAAATTAAAACGACTCATTTGATCGCTATTAAGAATTTCAGCACCACTATAAACTAAGGCTAGTAATAGTAATATGCCACCAATTCCTAAAGCTAGCATAATTTTTGGTAAATTACTTTTAGCCATTGGTATGCTTATAAAAATACAAAAAGCAATTGCTAATAAAATCATTGCACTACCAAAGTCAGGTTGCATGGCAATTAAGATACCTATAATAAAAGCAATTGCTAAAGGAATTAAATATTCGACAATATTAGCATTCTGGTTTTTTATTAACTTATTATAATAAATTGCCATAAATAAAATTAAAAATGATTTAGCAAATTCTGATGGTTGTAAGGCAAAACCGGTATGAGGAATATAAAACCAACTTTGAACGTGATTAGTAATTTCTCCATATACTAATAATGCCGCTAAAACTATCGTAATACCAATTATTAAGAACCAATGAATTTTTTTGTACCACTTAGTTTTTATATGTAAAATAATAAAGCCCCCAATAAAAGATGCAATAATAAATGCAAGTTGTCTTACAAAAAAATAAGTAATACTTTTATTGTAACGATGAATGGCAGAAATTGATGATGATGAAAAAACCATTAAAAGGCCAATACTACATAATAAAATTGTAATAATTAGTAAAGGTTTATCAATTTTAGAAAATGTCTTTTTCATACTTTCACCTTAATAATATCATATCATATGAAAAAAAATATCTAAATAATATATTAATTTTTTAATGTCAAAATGTGACTATAATTAATAAAATATAATAGATACATAAAGGAGGTATAATATGTATTATTACGGAAATAATGGCTACTATGGTGGTAACTATGCTGGTACTCCTTGTTGTGGCGGTGGAAACTATGCAGGATATACAAGTGGTTATGGTATAGGAGCAGCAATATGGATTGTATTATTCATATTATTAGTAATAATTATCGGTGCTGGTTTCTTTACTGGCAATAATAATAATTATAATAACTAGGAAGATGCGTCTTCCTTTTTATTTTGCCTCTTTATTTATTTCTAATATTTTAAGAGCAATTTTCTTCTTTAATTTATTTACTAAATTATTATAAGCTTCATTAATAGCAATATCTAAATTGTCTTTTTCATATTCATTTAAATATTTTATTAAAAATACCTCTACAAATAAATCACTATAATTAGTAGTAAATTCATCAATCATTTTTTTTAAATTCTTATTCATAAATTCTCTCCCTCTACTATTTATATATGTTTTATTTTG
>CANRLB010000009.1 GCA_947631365.1 uncultured Bacilli bacterium
AATGTTACAATAACAATTAAAATCATTAAAAGGATAAAGCCAATTGTATGACATAAATTCTCAAATTTTTGATTTACAGGACTACCTTTAAGTTTTTCAATTATTAAGAATAAGATATGGCCACCATCAAAAGCTGGGAATGGTAAGATATTTATTAAACCAACATTTATACTTAAAAGAGCAATTAAAGATATAACATTATAGACAACATCAAAGAAACTAAATCCAACGACATTACTACCAACTGCTTCATAAATACCAACTGGACCAGACAAATTATCTAAAGATAAATTACCGATTATTAAATTGCCTAGAGTTATAAGCATTGTATAAATTAAATCACCAAATTTTAAGAAAGAATTTTTTAAAGCATTAAAGAAACCTTTTTCAAGCTTATTAGTATTAAAGCCATACATTAATACTTTTTCGCCATCTTCTTCTAGATAATTTCCCTCATCATCTTTAACATAATCTTTCTTTAAATCATAATCTTTTCTTTTACCATTTTCATCTTCAATAGTAAATGTATAGGTATCATCTTTGCTTTTAAAGGCTAATCTAGTTTGAATTTGATACATACTATATACTTTTTTACCATTAATAGCAACTATTTTATCGCCAACTTCAATATTATTTAAATCAAAAACCGAATTTTTTTCGATCACTTGAATTTCATTAGTTGTAGCTTGACTACCCCAAATTAGAAAAGATATAAATAATAAAACTAAGGCTAAGACAAAGTTATTAAAAACCCCAGCAGCCATAACAATAATTCTTTGCCAAATAGGTTTATTACATAAGCATTTCTCTTTAGGAATTTCTTTATCATCTTCATAAACCTCTCCCGCCATAGCGACAAAGCCACCAATTGGAAGAGCTCTTATATGATATTTAATACCATCCTTTTTACTAACTTTTGTCCAAATAATAGGGCCCATACCAATCGAAAATTCATAAATATGGACACCAAATGCTCTTGCCCATAAGAAATGTCCAAGTTCATGAACAAGGACAATTATTCCTAAAATAAATACAAAAATAATTAAAGTTATAATCCACATAATGATTCTCCTTTATAAAGTCCAAAGCAATATAATATAAGTAAATAAGATAAAACTTAAACTATCAAGTCTATCTAATACTCCGCCATGTCCTGGCATAATATTAGAAAAATCTTTAATATCATTCTCCCTTTTTATTTTACTATAGAATAAATCACCAACTTGCCCGACTGCCGAAAGAATTAAAGTAACAATTAATATTTTAATGCTAAAAGGAGCAACTAAATTAACATAAACAATTAAGGGAATAACAGTGCCACCAATTAAACCGGCAAAAAAACCTTCCCATGACTTATTAGGACTTATTTTAGTCATTTTATGTTTACCAATTAGACATCCTATTGCATAAGCAAATGTATCAGTCATAATAGATATACTTAATAAATAAACTAAAATATAAATATTTGCACTTCTAACTAATATTAATAATTTAAAAAATAAACCAATTAAATAAACTGCCCCTAACAAATAAAAAGCATCATTACTCTCATATTTATCTTTATAAAAAATAGTTGGAAGTAATAATAAAATAATAGGAACTAAAACCGCTTTATAAGTTAACATGTCAATGTCATAAGTACCTAACACTAAATATAAAAGAGCAAATAAACCTAAAATTTGAACAAAAAAAGGAATATTTTTATGAGATTTTTTTAAATTTAAAATCTCTCTATAAGCTAAAATACTTAAAATACCAGCAGCAATAGCAAAAGGTATTCCACCAATAATTATTAAAGGTATAAATATTGCTAAAGCAACAATAGCACTAATAATTCTTATTTTCATATATATATAATTACCTCCATATATTATATTCTATTTAAAGTATACTATTAATTTAGTTTTTAGTAAAGAAAAAGTGTACATAAAATACACTAGATCATTAAATATCAATTTTTTCTAATTCTTCTAATTCCGTCGTTAAATAATCTTTATATTTTCTTTTATAAATAGTTACTTGTCTTTTTAAGTCAGCTTCGATTTTCTCTAATTCTTCCGTTTTAATTAAAGCATTATTAATCATTCTAGAAGCATTTCTTTTAGCTTCATCAATAATTACTTTTGCTTCTTCCATAGCACTTTTTTTAATATTATGAGTTGATTCTTCAGCAATCAAAATTGCCCTATTTAAAGTGTTTTCTATATTTTTATAATGCGTTAATTCTTGTTTTAAATTATTAATTTCTTGATCACGTTCTTTTAATTTATTTAACATATCTTCATATTCAGTTGTTACATTTTTAACAAAAGAATTAACTTCATTTTTATTATAACCAGGAATACTTGTATTAAATTTTCTCATAAAAATCACAGCCTAACTTAAATTACCATTCTAGTTCGTCTTCTCTATCCGTCTTTCCTTTATCACTGTCTTCTGTTATTTGTCCTTGAACATTAACATTATTTGGGGTACATAAATAAATACCAACACCAATTTTTTGCATATTACCCCCGATGGCATAAATACAGCCACTTAAGAAATCAATAATTCTTTTTGCTTGCGTACTTGTTACTCTTTTTAAATTAACAACCACGCTATTACGACTTTTTAAATGATCAGCAATTGCTTGAGCTTCAGAAACACTTCTTGGCTCTAATAAAATCATTTTACTACCTACGCCAGATGCATCTTTTAAGGCATCAGCTTCAGATACTTTATAGTATTCATCTTCAGTACCAACAATATCCATTTCATCATCATTTTTAAATAATTCTTTTAATTTACTTAATGCCATATTATCCCTCCATTATTATCTAGATTACTATTTTATTCTATCAAAGAAATAAATTTTTTACAAGACTATTTTGCTTTCAATATAATCTTTTACTTCATCTATTTTTAATGTAATTTGTTCCATAGTATCACGAAGCCTAATAGTAACTGTTTCATTATTTAAAGATTCATCATCAACTGTAATTACAAAAGGGGTTCCAATCGCATCACATCTTCTATATCTTTTACCTATACTACCAGCTTCATCATAACTACATGGAAAATATTTACTAAGTTTATTATATAAATTAATAGCTAAATCACTATGAACTTTTTTAACAAGAGGTAAAATAGTAGCTTTAATGGGAGCTAAAGCAGGATGAATTTTTAAAACTAGACGTTCATCATTTTCACTAATTTCTTCTTTAGTATATGCATCACATAAAATGGTTAAAATTAAACGATCTACTCCAACGGATGGTTCAATTACATAAGGCAAATATTTTTCATTAGTTTCTGGATCAAGATATCTTAAATCTTCGCCTGAATGCTCCATATGAACACTTAAATCATAATTTGTTCGATCAGCTATTCCCCATAATTCACCAAAGCCAAAAGGAAAATTATACTCAATATCGGTGGTGGCTTTACTATAAAATGCTAACTCTTCTTTAGAATGATCGCGATATCTTAAATTTTCACTTTTAATACCAAGTAATTTAAGAAAATCAATACAATAATTTTTCCAAAAACCAAACCATTCTAAATCGGTATCCGGTTTACAGAAAAACTCTAATTCCATTTGTTCAAATTCTCTTGTTCTAAATATAAAATTACCAGGTGTTATTTCATTTCGAAAGCTTTTACCATATTGAGCAATCCCAAAAGGTATTTTAGCCCGCATACTTCTTTCCACATTTTTAAAGTTAACAAAAATACCTTGCGCTGTTTCCCCTCTTAAATAAATTTTACTTTTAGCATCTTCAGTAACTCCTTGACTTGTTTCAAAAAGTAAATTAAATTTACGAATATCAGTAAAATCACTACTTCCACATTTAGGACAAGTTAAATGATTATCTTTAATATATTTTATTAATTCATCTTCACTTAAACCATCACCAGTAACATCCCCATTAGTAGCATCTTCAATTAACTTATCAGCTCTAAATCTTGATTTACAATGTTTGCAATCAATTAAAGGGTCAGCAAAAGACGCAACATGGCCAGATGCTACCCAAACTTTCGGATTCATTAAAATTGCTGAATCAAGGCCATAATTATAAGGACATTCTTGAACAAACTTTTTCCACCAAATATTTTTAACATTTTGTTTAAGTAAAGCTCCTAAAGGGCCATAATCCCAGGCATTAGCAAGACCCCCATAAATTTCACTACCTTGATAGATAAAACCATAAGTTTTTGAATAGTTAACTAATTCATCCATTGTTAATTTTTCCATAAAATTCTCCTTTTAAATAAAAAACTTCTAAAAATTTTAGGGGTGAGTATAACCCACGGTTCCACCCTAATTATTTCTAGAAGAAATCTCATTATTATATAGCTCTAGGATTCCACCCCGTCATCGCTTGTATAAATAAATTATATAATATTAAATATTATTTAGCAATCATTATTTTTTTCTTTTTCACATTTTCTTAATATTCTTTTAATGGAAATAGTACTACAATTTAAAGGATAACTTTCATAAGAACATGCTTCTTTTAATTCTTCACTACTCATTTGACTAACCCTGGTTAATAGTTTATTTAATGGTTCAAAAAAATAAGTTGGAATATAAATATATGACTTAATATCTTCATGGGATGTTTTTAAAGCACCATTAGATTTGTGATATTTTTTAGATACACTTTCAATAACTGGACCATCTCTTAGGGCTATAATTGGCTCGTTAAAAGCTGTATAACCATTTTTAATAAATTCTTTTTGAATTAAAAACATAACTAATTCTAACTCTTTTAAAGTAATTTCTTGAAAATTATTAAGTCTATATAATTTAGCTTTAACATATTCCGCTAAATCTACTGCTAAAATAGCTTTTTTACTATTAATTAAATAGCGTTCAGCAAAGAAAGATTTAACATTTAATAAACTATTATTAATAATTTCTATAAAGCTTTGATCATTTAGATTATTAAGAAAAATTAAAGTGTTATATATATTAATTATAATTCTTTCAGGAATATTAGGAAAATATTTTCTTAAAAGAGGTACATTTATAGATTGTAAAACATCTGAATCTAATAAACCATTTATTTTTTGTTTTAATTCTTTTACATATTCTAAAGAATCTACTTTAGTTTCATAAGTTTCTTTAGCCTCATTTATTATTTTCATAATAGTAAGTATGAATATATCTATATCATTATTAATATAATAATTACCTAAAAAAGTAAAGGTATAGCGATAAGTATCAATGTAATTTACTTCTCTACCTATTTTTTCTATTTCCATATTAGTCATACTTTTAAATAAATTTTTTGCCATAAATACCCCCTGATAGCAAAATATTGTACACTAACTATCTAATTTTATCAACTATATTAGTTAATTTTTTTGCTTCTTCACTATTAATTTTTATGTATTTAAGATAACAATCAGAACAAAGAGGAATATATTGTACATTTTCTGTTGTTCCATCATCAATAATAATTGTTGGCCCAATATCGGTATATTTATCATTTTCTTTTCGAGCATTAAAGATAGCTTTTTTGCCACATTGACAGACACTACTGGAACCAATTTCTTCAATAATATCAGCAACGGCAAATAATGTAGCTATGCCATCACTAAATATTTCACCTTTAAAACTACTTCTTAAACTATAGCAAATAATAGGAATATTAATCAAATGGGCAATCATCCATAGTTCTTTAACTTGTTCTTTATTTAATAATTCCACTTCATCTACAAAAATTATTCTAGCAGTATAATATATTTTATAATTTTCTTCCGTTAATAAAGACTCGTTTTCTCCTAATAATAAATCAACTTTTCTTTTCATACCATTACGAGAAATTATATAATCATTACCTTTAGTATCTTTAATTGATTTAATAACTACTACTTTAAAATTTTTTTCTTCATAGCTAAAAACAGTTTGTAAAATATTGATTGTTTTTCCAGCATTCATTGCACTATGTTTAAAAACTAAATTGGCCATAATCTTCTCCTACTAACGATAAACTTTTCTTTTTAAATTAATATTTCCTATAATACCAAGAATAGCAATTATTATAAGTAGAGAAATGGCTACAAATTCTTGATAACCAGTTAATGGGTTTTCTGTTTTTTCATCTAAATAATTATTATCTTTTTTTTCTTTAGGGAAATTCACTTCCACTACTTCACTATAATTGTTAGCCATTTTCACAACTGCTTTATAATAATAAGTATTGTTAGAATCTACTTTGTTATAATAAATTGCGTTACCGTTATTTACTGTAATAGTATTAACATATTCATAATTTTTATTATCAGTTGAACGATATAAATCAACTTCTCCATCTTCTTCTAAATTAATTAATAAAGTCACAATTTCATCTTTAGTATCAATAATACTTATTACTGGGGCCGGAGCATCTATATAGTTAAAATTAATTTTAAAATTATTTAAATCTATTTTATAAGTTAATTCAATATCATCATTTGTTTTTCTTTTAATAATTTCATAACCATCATTATTTAATTTAGCATCTTCTAAACTAATTAAAAAATATTCAATTTCTTTATTTTGATAACCTTTTAATAACGCAACTACTTTAGTTAAATTTAAATAAATATATAAATCATTAACACTATCTAAAGTATTTTTTTTATAAGAATCAGTTCTAGATAAAATATTATCTTCCAAATTAAATATTAATTCATTATCATGGTCATTAATAATTAATTCATTATTAGATACGCTAGCTTTTACATTTAAAGCAGTTTCATTTATTTTATCTTTAATTTCATTTAATGTTATGGCTTTAACAACATTTAAATTAATTAATAATAATACTATAATTAAAAATATCTTTTTCATTTATTATCACTACCTATTTAAATTAAAACACAAAAAATCTTGTGTGTAAAGATTTTTAAAAAAGAAAAGAGATAAACTCTTTTCCAGGATTAAGTCTATGAAGGTTTTTACGAGTTTTCCTTCTCGATCTCATTTTCTATTATAAATGGTTTACCACTAGTTCCAACACCTCCGTTAATTGAAGTAGAAGAACTAAGATAAATGATTGGACGAACTAAATGTCCATTATTTAGGGCATCAGTTCCCAAACCACCACTTGAACCAATATACCAAGCATCATAAAAATCCGTTCCCTGAACACGTTTAATACCATAGCGGACCATTGTCCACTCGGATCTTTTATCATCGCTTTTTCCATTATTACTAATATTTAGCCAGCTATCTTTACAAAATGAACCACTATAACAATTTGTACCAGAGGAATCTCTTCCCTCCGCCGCATATGAATAATAATAATCGTGGAGGTATAACAAGCCCACTAGTGCTCTTAAATAAGATGTCCAAGTTTTTGAATCCAACTCCGAACCACTCGTGCTTTTCCCTTGCGCTACAGCCTTTTTTCCCGTCTCAACTTTATATATCTCATCCGCTGTTTGGCTAGCTCCATTCGTTGAGCCATAGATGTCACCATAAAACCAGATATGTCGTTCAAGCTTATTATACCAAGTCGAATTTATTTGTAAATATCTCACTGAACTACGTGAAGTTGCATCGATAAATAAATTGGTATCACCATAGTTACCATATGTAGAGCCACCACCTCCAAGTAATCTGCTCTTTAACGTTGAAGAACCCCAAGCACTAGCTTTTGTGCTTACAGATTCCTTATTCCAATAGAACTCCTTCGTACTTCCTTCCCTTATTGCTGTATTCTTAATTAATTTCATTTGACCATCTTCTGTTATTCCAATTATTCTATAAATATAATCATTATCTAAATTTATTGTTCCATCATCATTCTTTTTTACACAATCTGATGGATTACCATACCCAAAGCAAATAAAGTTATCCACCTTTCCATCACAACCATCTTCCGCTGCATTACATCCTCCGACAAAACGATACATATCTCCTAAGAGAACATCACTTATTCCAACCGGTACTACTCCTAAAACTTCTTGGGCTTTTGTTTGGCCTTCACTTAACGCTTGTTTCGTTGTTATACTTAATTCATTACTTGTATTCTTTCTTCCTGATCCATCTGTTGCTTCTATAGTTATTGTATATTGTGTTCCAGCTTCTAATCCACTAAATGAGCATTTATTAGAGTTTTTATCATAATTACCTGTAACCTCAGTTGTATCTTTTATTGCTTTACATGTTACATTATTTATTCCACTTGTATCACTTACATTAACATTTATTACTATTGTATCTTCTGTTACTTCTTTATCACTTAATGTTATTATTGGGGCATTAGCATCTAATGTTATTGTTTCCTTTTTTTCTATTTCCGATATATTATTTGCTTTATCTTTTAAGTAAACATATATATTTTTAGGTCCATCACCTGTAGATATAGTTATTGTTTCATTTTTTGTTTTACTATTACTTCCTACTTCTTGCCAGTTTGAACATGTTTCTCCTTCACTTACACATATTTGAGCTACATCATTATCACTCCATGTAACATTATATGTTACATTTGTTGTATGGGTATATTTTGATTGGTCACTTAATGTTGTATTTGATTCACTACTTCCTGTTAACGTAAATGTACTTACTTCTGGTCTCTCTTCATCTTTATCAAAATATATATTACAATAGATACTCTTTGTACTTGTTACTATTATACTTCCATCTATTACTCCACTAGATAAACTTTGTTCTACTGCATCAGGTACTAATTCATCAGTCCCATATTCATAACATTTAGTTTTATTTGTATTTAGTAAATATCCTTTGTTTGGATATGTTTCTGTTGTTTCATATTTATCTTGTTCTTTTTCTAAATATATTGCAAATTCTTTTCTTTCTATTTCTTTTTCTTCCGGTATACTATTATTCATTTCATATGAATAACTTTTATTCCATGTTATTATTACGAGTGACATTATTATTACTATTATTAATATTACTTTATTCTTTTTATTCTCTTTCATAGATATACTCCTAAAGCGTATTATAAATACGTTTACTATAATGTGATTATATCTTGTTTAATGCGTATTGTCAATACTCAACATATCAACAATAAAAGAAAATAAATTACAATTAATTTAGGTGTAAATTATGGAAATCAAAGTAAATAAATATAAAGCCAATGAAATATTAAGATTCATGAGAGAGGCTTCTAATATGACTCAAGAAGAGTTTGCTAAAAAGATTAATAAATCAAGAGATTGGCAACAATCAAATGAATATGGAAGAAGTAATTATTACTTTAAAGATTTAATTGAATTAGCTAATAAATTAGGTTTTGAAATAAAAATAATAAAAAAATAATTGCTTTTTATAACAATTATTTTTATAACTTTTCTATAGTTTTTAAAAAGTCTTTGCTTTTTAAATACAAACCTGTATAATCATCATAATAATTATTTAAAAAACGATTTATTTCTAAAATTATATCTTCTTTTATAGATAATTTAGAAATACTTTTAATATCGACTAAATAATACATATTTAATATTTTAATAATACTTAGAGGAATTATTCGTTCTCCATGATAACAATTGCGACAAAGAAGTCCTCCTTTTTCACTTGATAAAGTAACAATATCTTTTTTATTACCACAAATGGTACAGTTAGTTAAATTTAAACCAACTCCTAAATAATCTAGAAGTTTTACTTCTAAAATGTTGGTTATAACCATAGGATTCAAACCATCTTCTATTTTTAAAAGAGCATTTTTAAAAATATTATATATAATTTTTACTTCTTCATTATTTAGTTCTTGTCTAAGAGTTTGATTAATTAAATCACATAAATAAGAGGCATAACTTATTAAAGTTATATCATTTCTTATATGAGGGAAATAATTTATAACATCACTATCAGCTAAAGTAGATAATTTATCTTCTTTATCATAAATATTAAAATTACCTAAAACAAGTTTCATTGATGGTATTCTATTTTTGTTTTTAATATTCATTGCGCCCTTACAAATAAGGCCTTTTATACCTGTTTCAGTAAAAACATTAATTATTTTAGATGTTTCTCTAAACTGAGTTTCATTTAATACTATTCCCTCAATTTTCTTTAACACATTACCACCCTATTTACATTTTTTATAATTTAAATAGTCTTCAATTTTACCACTATTTTTAAATTTTTCCCAAGCTTCCTTTTTATTCATTTTTATCACCTTCCTATTAATATAATGAAAGGTTTTTAAAAATTTTATTCATAATCAAAGAAACCTAGTTCTTTTAAGTATCTTTCCTTATCTTTCCAATCCTCAATTACTTTAACATATAATTCTAAATAAACTTTTTTATTAAACATACCTTCAAGTTCATGGCGAGCTAAAGTACCAATTTTTTTAAGCATCTCGCCTCCAGAACCAATAATTATTTTTTTAATATTTTGTTTATCAACAATAATATCAATACTTATATTAATAATATCTTTTTTAACATCTATTTTTGTACAATGACAAGTAATTGAATGAGGTATTTCATCCATTGTATTTTGAAGCAATTTTTCTCTTACAATTTCTCCAACCATAAAAGGAATACTACAACTAGTAATTGTATTATCATCATAATATTTTACTTCATCTTTTAAATATTTTTTTAAGACAGTTATTAAATGAGCTACATTATCATTTTCTTTAGCGGAAACAGGAACAATTTCAGCAAAATTATAATCTTTAAATTCATCAATAGCCATTATTAAAGTTTCTTTGGAAACTTTATCAATCTTGTTAATGACTAAAATAACGGGTATTTTACTATTTTGTAGTGATTCCATTAAAAAGTGATCACCTTTACCAATGCCAGATGCTATATCCACTACTAACATAATAGCATCAACATCTTTAGTTAAGGCATAAGCTTGTTTATTTAAAACTTTCCCTAATTTATTAAGTGGTTTACTAATACCTGGAGTATCTACAAAAATAATTTGACAATCAGGCATATGATATATACCTTCAATTATGTTTCTCGTTGTACCGGCGACATTAGAAGTTATAGCTATTTTTCGAGCTAAGATACAATTTAATAAAGTACTTTTACCAACATTAGGACGACCAACAATACTAACAAAACCACTTTTCATAAAACCTCCTAAAACATATTAATAAATAATTTAATAAAATAAGGAATAAAAATTATTAAATTAACTATTGCTGCTAATACACTCATAATTCCTGTTGCAGCAGAGCCACAATCTTTAGCAATTTTGGCATATTCATTATATTCATGAGTAAACATATCTACTGTAGCTTCAATTGCGGTATTAATTAGTTCAATAACCATAATTAAAGCCATTGAGCCAAATGAAATAACCCACTCTAAAAAACTGATATCAAAAACAATACCTAAAATAATAATAATACAACTACATAATGCGACTAATAAAAATGAGGATTCATTTTCAAAACAATATTTCAAACCTTGACAAGTATACTTACATTTATTAAAAACATTTTTAACTAATCCTACTTCTTTTTTAAACTCTTTTTGTTCTTGCATCTTTACTTAACACTTCCTCTTGCAATTTAAACATAATCTCTTCATCTTCTTTAGTCATATGATCATATCCTAACAGATGTAAAAGACCATGAACAGTTAAAAACGCTAGTTCCCTTACTTCACTATGACCATATGTTATAGCTTGTTCTTCCATTCGGGGAATACAGATAAATATTTCACCCAAAAATCGCATATTATTATACACTATATCTTCATTATCTTCAAATGCAAATGATATAACATCGGTAATTTTATCAATATGACGATAATTTTTATTTAATTCTTGAATTTTTTCATTACCTACAAAAACAATACTAAGGGTAGCATTTTTAACTTTTTCATGTTTTAAAGTTCTTTTAATTATATCATCTAAATAACTATAATCTTTTTTATATCCATATTCATTAGTAATTTTATAATCTATCATTTAAATACAACACCCCAATAGCCAAATATATATATGCCCACTAATAAAACAATAACAACTGCTAAAATATTATAAAAAGTATCACTTCTTAAAATTTCTGGTAAATGTCTATTGATTGCTGATAAGCCAATATATAGAAGATAGCCTATTATACTTCCTAATAAATTTAAAATAATATCATCAATATCAAAACATCTTCCTGTCTTAAATTGAACTATTTCGACTGTTAAACTAGTACCTAAAGCAGTTAATACAACTGGCCATATTTTTTTAGGTTTAATATAGGTACCTATTAAATAACCAAAAGGAATAAATATTAAAATATTTCCTAAAACATTATAATTAAATAAAGTATCTCCTATTTTATAACGAAATATTTCTTTAAAAGGGATTAAATTAAAACCACTAAAATTATTAGTTTCTGTATTAGTTAAGATTTCAAATAATAACCAGATATATAAAATAGAGACTAAATAACTTAATTCTTTATGAAAACAAAATCTTTCTCTATGTGTTTGTAAATAAAAGAAACGAATTAAAGTGATAGTTATAAAAAAAACAATTAACATAGGCCATATATCAGATAGAATTTTGTGAATTATTTGCGTCATTATTTAATTCCTCCTCTATTACTTTTATTTCACCAATATTTTCTTTGGCTACAATAAATACCTCTAAATATATTGTACTATCATTTACCTCTTTTTTCAAAACTTTTTTAACTAATATATCTTCATTTTCATCTAATTGTAATTTAATTTTTTCAATTGCTAAATTAAAGGCTTTATCATAAGCTTGTTCTTCTGTCAATTTTCTTATTTTATTAACATATTCTTTTTCTTTTACAAAATTAATTTCAAAATCATTTAATTTATATAAATTAGTTTCTTCTAATTTTTTATTTTTAATTCTACTTCTTAAAATATAATATTTATCATCATTTATCTTGACATTAAAATTATATCTTTTTTTACCTGTATATTCAATATAATATTCGTTAAAAGGCACTGTTACTTTTACTTTATACCATACTTCACCATAGATTTCTCCCTGAGCACAAACTTGGTTTTTAACTTCATTATTAAAAGATATATCACCACTTAAAATAATATCCCCTTTATTAACATAATCATTTATTTCTTTTAAGGCAACCCCTCGATAAATATTCATATTACTAATTTTAGCATCTGTTTTAGCAACAATATGGCAATAATTATAATTATCTTCCTCTTTAGGAATATTTTTTTCAGTAACATATACATTCATTATAAGACCATCATACTCTATTTCTAGCCATTCTAAAGTATCTTTATTTTTATCTAAAATATTAGCAACTATTTTTTCTATTTTATTATGGGGCATTTTTAAACTTAAAGTTTTTATTCCATTATTTTTTAAAGCTTCTAATACTAAATTTTGAATATCATAATTATTAGTTTTAATATCTATTTTAAAAATTATATTATTAGCCAAAAATAAAATAAAAATACTTATTATAGATGCCAATAAAAATATAATATATTTTTTCATATATATTTTAATTTTATTAAAACCAGTTAAGTCATAAATTGATGTATTATAACTAACTAAATATTTTTGAATTCTTTCATAATCTTTTAAACTTACTTTAATTAAAAGATAATCTTTAAACTTTTTATTATCATATAAAGTTATCCCTATATCATTTAACTTTGTTAAAAGATAATAATAATTTCCATTATCAATTTTAACCCATATAATATTATTCATCATAGATAAACTCAACTTTCAAAATTAAACCATTGATAAGTAATTCTTGCTTTGTCATTTGTTTTATTTTTAAATTATTTCCTTTTATTAATATTTTTTTGTTATTGATAGTTATTACTATTTCATCAGCACTTAATTTATTTAACTTTGTATAATTAAAAACATGCAAATTATTTTCATAAATAGTTATGAAATCATTTAAATCATATAAAAAATCTTTAAAATATTCGCTAAAATGTAAATTTTTCATATCATTAAATTATATTTTTAGGACATGAAAAAAAGACTATTTTGTTAGTCTTTCTTTCACTAAACTACTTACTTTTGTCATGTCAGCATTTTGAAGTTTACTAGAAACATATTTCATGATACTACCCATATCTTTCATACTACTAGGATTAAGTTCATTAAATGCTTCTTCAATAGTTTTAATTATTTCTTCTTCAGATGCTTCTTCTGGTAAGTAATTATTTAAAATTTCAATTTCTTTAGCTAAGTCATTAGCTACATCCATTTTACCAAGTTTAGAATATTCTGTTTTTGAGTCATTTCTTTGTTTAACTTGCTTTTTTAAAACGTTAATAATAAGTTCATTATCAATTTCTTTTTTATTATTAATCGCTTCTAATTGAATAGAACTTTTTAACATTCTCAAAACGGACAATTTAAATTTATCGCCGCTTTTTAAAGCTTCTTTCAAATCATTATTAATTGTTTCAAACATTTAAATTTCTCCTTAATTATGATTTCTTTTGTGGGAATTTTTAATTCCTTCTTCTTTTTTAATTCTTCTTTCAACTCCTGGTTTAACATGGAATTTTCTTTTTTTTACTTCTGAAGGGACACCGCTTCTTGCAACTTTAACTTTAAATTTTCTGAGTGCAGTATTTATGTCTCCATTTTGAACTACAACCTTTGTCATGAATTCGCCCTCCCTTCGCTTCAAACTAGCCCTATTATAACACTTACCAATACATTTGACAACAAAAAAGCCTAGTTTTTGTCAATAAAATTTATTTTATTTGACAATAATTTTTATCTATTACTCTTCTAAGGGCTGAGCCTATTGAACGACCTAAATCATAAAGATTTTTAAAAGCGCTTATAACTCCTGTAAGTAAAGCCGCCGAAAAGGCTCCTCCCCAAAGATTTAACATTTCTTCATTACTCATACGCTAACACTTCTTAGGATGGATAATTCCATCTATTACTCCTGTTAAAAAGACGATTGCTCCACCAATTATACCTAAACTTAAGTAAATTGATGAAATACTTCCTCCTTTTACTTCCAACATTTCTTCATTATTTAGTGCCATAATTATTACCTCCTTTATTTAAATAATGATAAAATATATTCCCACAGTGATATTTCATTATAATAAATAGTTACTAATCCTACTTCATTATCATAAAAATTGGCATCTACCTTTAAATTAATAATTTGATATACTTCATTATCAATAATTTCATATTCACCATAATTTTCTATTTCATATGTAATATAAGTATCTTTAAATTTTATCTTACTATTTTTTATTTTATCAGAGAGTTTACTATTAAGATTAATTTTTAAGATATTATCACTTATAATACCAAAGCATTCTATTTTACTTTTTACTTTAATAAAGAATGATAAAAAGATAAAATATAAAATGACAAAAAGAATAACTATAGTAAAAAGAAAATAATTTATTTCATTTATGTTTTTCAGCTTTTCATAATTAACTTTATAATAGTTCATAATTACCATCCAAATCAATTATATTTGTAAATGTTTTAGTTTGATTTTTATGTGATATATAAATAATAGTTTTATCTTGAAAATATTTCCGAATATTCTTAATTATTTTGGCTTCTAATTTTTTATCTACTTCTGATAAAGCTTCATCTAAGATAATGATATTAGCTTTTTTTAGAAGGGCTCGTGCTAAAATAATTCTTTGTCTTTCACCTCCCGATAAATTAAATGTCCCATTCTCAATTAAAGAATCATATCTTAGACTTTTCTTTTTTACAATTTCTTCAACAGCACAAATATCACAAATTTTGTTAAACTCTTCTAAATCAATATTCCGATCCATTAAGATATTTTCTTTAATGGAAGCTGTAAATAATTCTTCTTTTTGGGAAACATATAAAATATTATCTCTTATTGTACTTAAATTTAAATCATTAATATTAATACCATCAATAAGCACCTTACCACTATTAACTGATAAATCTTTATGAATGATTTTACAAATTGTACTTTTACCACATCCAGAATGTCCATTTAATAAAACATGCATTCCTTTTTTTATTTCAAAGCTTAAATCTTTAAAAAGGTAATTATAATTATTATAAGAATAAGATACATTTTCAAATGTAATACGCCCTAAAATAGGAGTACTTTCTGTTTTTAAATTTTCTTCTTCAATATTTAAAAATTCGGAAATCTTATTAATTGAGGCTTTAATAAAATTATATTTGGGAAGTAAATTAATAATACTTTCGATGGGATCTATAAAATACCCTAAAATTAAATTAAATGTAAATAAATTAATTATGGTTAAACTTCCTTTATAAATATACCAAATGCCAAATGTATTAATCAAAAAGAAAGAAAAATCTAAGATTAAGCTTTTAATAAAATCTAAAACATTAAATAAACTATTAAATTTATAATTATGGAACAAATATTTTGATAAACTCTTTTCAATATTAAATAAGCCAGTATCTAAAAGATTTAAATTTTTTAAGCTTGAAAGACCATTTATACTTTCTAAAGCAACACCGTTAAAATCAGTTTGATAATCAATATTTTTTAGAATATTTTTATAAATTATTTTACTAATTATTATGCCATAAATAAAATAAATGATCATAAATAATAGAAGTATTAAGAATAAATTTTGATTTATTATATATAAAATAAATGTAGATGAGATCATCATTAAAGTATCCAAGAAACAAGTAACAAAAACTTCAGAAAAAAGGTTTTTAATATTAGCTAAGTCATTTATTCTTGTCATTATTTCTCCTGTGGTCCTACTTTTGATGCTCTTAAAAGGGAGATAAAAAATATGTTTTAAAAAAGATGGATATATTGAAACATCAATAATATTATTTAAATAATTTAAATAGTAAGCTCTTATATATTTAAAAATTACTTTAATTAGTGTTAAAATACCAAAAATAATAAATAACATTTTTAAATATTGCTGATTACTATTTAAAACATTACTACTAATTTTTAAATAATAACTACTTATAAGGGAAATTATTGTCAATAATATACTTGTTAAAATTATTTTAATAAAAAGAAACTTTTCATTACTAATAACATTTAAAAATAATGTCTTTATAGTAATATTTTCTCCCATCTTAACTATTTTGTTTCGAGGATAGCAAAGTATAACATGACCAGTAAATAGTTTATTAAATTCGTCTAATTTAAGTTTTCGATCGCCAATACCTGGATCCATTATATAAATAGTATTGCCATCTACTTCTTTAATAACAACAAAATGTTCTAAACCATTTTCTAAATGCAAATGAGCTATTAAAGGAAATTGTAAAATGTCTTTAGTGATATTAATATCTTTTAACCCCATTGCATCAAAGCCCCATTTTTTAAAAGTATTTACTATTTGAAAGGCATTAGTGCCATTATTATTTGTCATAGTATCATTTCTCAATCTTTCAAGAGAAATAAAACCATCATAATAGATAATTATCCACTGCATGCAACAAATACCACAATCTTTAAAATCATGTTGTAAAATTGGTTTGATTTTTTTCATCTTTTCCTCCCTTCTAATAATATATATTGCGTTTTTTCTTCAATTTCCTTTTAAATTTGATCACTTTTTTGCAAAAATTTGCATTTTTGTTGCGAAATCTCATAAGATTTAGTAAGTAAAAAGGAGCGATTATATGATTAATAAACAAAATTTATGGTTTGTTACTTTATTCTCTTTAATCTTAATTTTGGGAATATATTATGTAAGTATTGATGATGAAGTAGAAAGCGTTTTAAAAGCTGAAGATGAAAATAAACAAGGACAAGTAGTGGAAATTACTGAGTCAGATGTTTTAGTAGCCTTAGAAGTAGATGCTGATGAAGAAAAACAAGCTCTTCTAGAAGAATATCAAAGTATTTTGCTCGATACAGAAAGCACAATACAAGAAAAAAATACAGCTTATGAAAATTTACAAAAGCTCAATAATTCTAAAGCATTAGAAAGCAAAATTAAAAATTTAATTAAAGAAAAATTTAATTTAAATGCCTTTGTTAAAATAAATGATAATACTATAAGTGTTGTAATTGCTTCTAAAGAGCATAATACAGAACTAGCTAATAATATTATTCGTAGTATTCAAGAATTATTTGAAGAAGAAAAATATATTACAGTTAAATTTAATGCATAATAAAAATGTGTAAAATTCTACACATTTTTATTTTTTTACTACTTTCGTTAAATTTCTTAAATTAGAATCATTTTTATGTTTTTGATAGTATTCAGGATCTAACCAAATACTTTTAATATTGGCCCACTTACTTTTATTTTTCATAACTTTTACTTCTAATTCTTGTGGCTTTTTATATAGTATTTGAATATTTTGCGGAGCAAAAATTTCTAAGACATAACTAATTAAAGTTAAAGCTTCAATGATAATAGCAGGAAGTAAAAGACAAAAATATAAATTATCTTTACTGACCATATTAATATTATTTTTAAAACTTTTACTAATAAATGATATATTATTAATATCACTCATAAAGAAAGCTAAAACTACAGTAATAGCTAAAATCCAAACTTTAGATTTGCCAATAATATTCGATTTAATATTTAAATTTTTACGATATTTATAATATTGAACTACTACAACGGATAATTCAAAAATAATAGGAATTAAAGCATAAGGAGTTATTAAATAAAGTAAAATAAAATTAGCAATGGTAAGCATTTTATCAGCAGCTCCATCAAAGATAGCTCCAAAGAAGGTTGAAACATGCCAATGACGAGCCAAAATGCCATCAATACTATCAGTTGCATAGCAAACTAAAGATATAATTGCAGCAGCTATACCACCATAAGTTTGATAAATAGGGACAATAATAAGAGTTCCTATAATTCTTATAAATGTTAAAACATTAACAATAATTAACTTTAACATATAAACCTCCTATTTAAAATTTTTACCATTTAAATAATTTTTGATGGGCATTTCTTTTTTACCTACAGGTTTTATTATATCAAAATAAATGATTCCGTCAAGGCAACCAATACCTAAACTATTTTTAGTTACATATAATTTACCTATAGTACTTGTCTCATTAGTATAATGAGCTTTAATTATTTTAACTTCTTCACCATTAATAATTGTTTTAGATAAAGGCCATGGACTAAAGGCTCTAATTTTATTATAAACACTCTTAACAGGTAAATTAAAATCTATATCTTCCATTTCTCTTGTTATCATTGGAGCCATTGTGGCCTCACTATCATTTTGTTTAATTCTTTTAACATTTCCCGTTATTATATCATTTAAGTTATCTTCTAATAATTTAGTTCCCATCATACTTAATTTATCATGAAGTACTCCTACATCATCACTATCTTCTATTTTATATACACTTTTAACAATAATATCCCCAGTATCCATAAATTCATCCATGTACATTAAAGTAATGCCGGTTTCTTCTTCCCCATTAATTAAAGCCCATTGAATGGGAGCACTCCCTCTATATTTAGGTAAAAGTGAGGCATGAATATTAATACATCCATATTTAGGATAATCAATTAAAATTTTAGGAATAATCTTACCATAAGCACAAGTAACAATTAAATCAGGTTGATAATCTAATACTTTTTGATATTCTTTTTTTATAGAATGAGGTTTAAATACGGGAATATTATTTTGATGAGCTAAAAGGGCGACAGGAGATTCAGTTAATACTTTTTTTCTTCCAACATAAGCATCTTCTTTGGTAACTACTAAAACAACATTACATTTGTTAATTAATAACTCTAATGGTTTTAGGGAAAAATCAGGGGTTCCCATAAAGATAACTCTTACATTTTTCATCTTTTTCACCTACTAGATATTATAAATTAAATTTTCTAAAAACTCAAATTTTTCAGTATTAAAAATTTTAATATCTTTAATAGTTTATAGTTTTTTCCATTCAAATTTAATATTAACTCAATGTTTAAGTAAGTTTATCAAATTAAGATTTAAAGTTTAATTATTTTAAAATCCTCATCGAATTTCGACGAGGATTTATATTTACTTATAAATTCTTGATTATCTTTATTTATTTCTGCTTAAATTTAATTGTTGATCATCTTTAAGCACTAGATTTTCTTCTATATAATTAATTACATCAGTATATGTACCATTTTTAAAACTATTTAATAATAATGAAATAACATCATTTTGTAAATCTTCTGGAACTTCAATAAATTCCTGACTTAATGTTCCATTTTCATTTGAAAATATTTCTAAACTATTATTATATTTATAATAAGAAAAAGAAATATCTGAATTACCAGTTCCAAGTTTAGCTAAATATCCTAAATAAATAGTGTTAAAATTATTAATAATTAAATTAATATAAAAAGGTTTATCACTATCATCGTTCAAACAAATTACTCCAGAATTATTATTAAATGAGATTGATCTTGATTTTTCAAAATCCCAAATGAAAATTATATTATTTTCTTTATCTATTTTAATAGAACAATTTTTAGCCAAAGATGCATC
>CANRLB010000010.1 GCA_947631365.1 uncultured Bacilli bacterium
TTTATTCCTGCTTCTTTAGCTAATTCTTTTCCTCTTTTGATAAGCCACTTTTGTTCATCTTCATATGATACTAATCTTGTTATTGTTCCATCTTCATTTAATTCAAACACTTTATCAATCGTCTCCTTTACTATAACCTCATGACAATTCTCTCTTATTTTCTCTAACTCTTCTTCATTGGCACTTAAAGTGACAAAATATATTTTTTCTTCATTTCCTTTGATAACTTCATCATACCACTTCTCTTTATACTTAGCAAGATTCACATTGATTATCTTAAAGTCTTCATAGTATATCTCTTTTTTCGTTTTATTATATAATACTATTTCTTCTTGTTCATAATAACTCTCATCTTCAAAATTTAAATTTATTTGAAGAACTTTCTTACTTATCTTTCCACCTCGCAGAAATCTTTGTGAAAATGCTGTTGTATAATAAGCTAAGTTTCTTTCTTTTATGGCATCATCAAAGTTTATATTTACTTCCAGATTTATTAAGCCACTTCTTATAGTATTAGCTAAGATATCTAATACTTGTACTTTTCCCTTAACATTAAAGATGGGTAGTTCACTTACTTCTAATCTTACTATTTTTATTTCTTCTTTTAAGATATCTTCTAATAAATTATTTAAAAAACAATAATTATTTTTTTCATCTAAAAGAACTGTTTTAAAAACACGGTCGATTTTGAGAGAATAGAATTTTCTTTTTACTTTAGTCATTTTTTTCTCCTTTCTAGAAGAGTATCTTTTTCACCCTTCACTATTTATTTACGCTTTTTTTCTTTAATTTCCTTTTTATTTACTAAAATTTAGCAAAAAAAAGAGAAATTATTATCTTAATCTCTCTTACTAAACAAACAACCACAGTAATCTTGCCGGTATAAATCATATTCTTTAGATAATTGAATTGATTTTTTATAACCATCTTTTTTCTTAAAATCACTATATAACCATTTTATATTATATTCTTTTGCTAGCATTTCCCCAATCGCATTTAAGACTTGAGCATTTTTGTAAGGACTAACTGTTAAAGTCGTTCCAAAGTATTCATATTCTAACTCTTTAGCTAACTTAGCACATTTTTCTAATCTTAATTCATAACATAAATGACAACGATTACCACCTTCTAAATCATTTTCAAATCCCTTTACTTTTTCATGATATTTACTATTTTCGTATTCACTATCTAAGAAATCTAAAGATTTAATATTAAGTTCTTTTATTAGTTTTAATTGAACACTTTTTCTTTTTTCATACTCTTCTTTTGGTTCAATATTAGGATTATAATAGAGAATTGTTATATCAAAATAATCTTTTAAATAGGTTATTACATATGATGAACAAGGCCCACAACAACTATGAAGTAATAACTTTGGTTTATAATTTAAATTACTTATAATGCTATCTAAAACTTTATCATAATTAATTTTATCCATTATCTCCACTTCCACTACAATCATTAAAGTGATTATTTTCACTACTACTATCTAAATAAAGGCATCCTTTTATATTACCATTTTTACTTTTAATCCCTTCATATATTTCTAAATAATCATTAAATTTTTCAATATTAACGGTATTAATATAAACAACATTTCCATCATTCATTAATAATTTAAATCTTTTGTCATCAACTATTTTTTCACCTACTTTTGATGGATCATAAGCTATTTCACTAACACTTGCTAAAATATTTTTCTTTATTCGAGCTAATTTATTTATAAATTCTTCATAAATTTCTTTAGGAACATTATTAGTTAATATAGGAATACCTAAATAGGCATTAGAAAAATCAGAAGCCATAATTTCTTTACCACTAGATAAAACTAAAGTTTTAGTTAACATATTATAAAATAAAACTTTATCTTCAACCACTTCAATTACAATTTTTCCCAAATAATTTTTAGAAATTTTTGCATCACTTATAAGTTCTAGTTTTAATAACTTATCTTTAACATTCTTTTTATTTATTTTAAAAATACTTTGATTACTTATATCTAGATAATCAATTAGATAATTATCTTTTAAATAATTATTGCCTTTAATTTCAATCTTATTTACAGGTTTACTTATAAAAGTATAAATTAATGTTCCAAATAAGTAAATTAAAAGCAACATTACAATAATTACTTTTATTCTTATTTTTCTTTTTTTCTTCTTTTCTTTTTGCATTTTAATCCCACTCTATTATTATTTGTTCTAATTTTAATTCTATTTTATATTCATTATATACTTTATCTTTAATTATCTCAATCAATTTTTTTACATCTTTACTTGTCATATTGCCAACATTGACAATAAAATTAGCATGTTCTTCTGATACTTTAGCATCTCCCACGGTATATCCTTTTAACCCAACACTTTCAATTAATCGGCCCGCATAATCTCCTTCGGGATTTTTAAAAACACTACCAGCATTTTTATAAAAAAGAGGTAATTTTTTTCTTTTTTCCGTTATATCGGCCACTACTACTTGCATTTCTTCTTTCTTTCCCTTAGGAAACTTAAAAGTACATTTTAAAATAACATCATCATTTTCTTTAAACGATGTATGACGATATAAAATATTAATATCTTCTTTTTTTAAAGAAACAATCTTATCATTTTTTAAAACTAAAACCTCTTCTACATAATCATAAATAGTATGATTATAAGCTCCCGCATTTCCATATAAAGCACCACCTAAAGTCCCAGGAATACCAAATAAATATTCTAAGCCACTTAAATTATGATTAATAACTTCTTTTACTAAAGCTCCTAAAAGGACACCAGATTCTGCTATTACAAGATTATCATTGAAATCTATTTTATTTAAACACTCTAAACTAATAATATAACCATTAAAAGTGCTATCTGGTAATATAACATTTGATCCTTTACCTAAAATATAATATTTTATTTTATTTTCTTTTAAATAACTAATTAAATTTTTGACATCTTCAACACTTTCTGGTTTAGCTAAATATTTTGTCTTAGTTTTTATTCCATAAGTATTATAATTATCTAACGGAAAATCTTCTAATATTGTAAAATTCCAATTAGGCATTCTTAACAATCTCCTTTATTTCATTATATATGTTAGTACTAGCATCAATTAATTTTTCCATCTTTAAAGCATTTTTTAAATTTTTATATTCTTGATCATTTTTAAGTAACGATTTAACTTGTTCATATAATTTTTGACTATCTAAATCATTTTCAGGAATCATTATCGCAAGCCCTCTATCACTTAACTCTTTTGCATTATAATATTGATGATTATTAGCGACATTAGGACTTGGGATTAAAATGGCTGGACAAAAAGATGCTAAAAGTTCACAAATAGTCCCAGCTCCCGCTCTAGAAATTACTAAATCACAAGATTTAAATAAAGAAGCTAAATTATCTAAATAAGGTAAAATTTTAATATTTTTAGCAAATTTATTTTTTATCATTTCTTCGTAATTATTATTACCAGTTATAAATAAAATTTCATAATCTTCTTTTCCACTCAAAATTAAAAATTCTTTTAATTTTTCATTTAAAGCACTACTACCTAAAGAACCACTTGTAATTAAAACCAATTTTTTATCTTTAGATAAACCCAAAGATTCCTTATTCATTGGTTTTAAATTTTTAACATTATCACCAGAAGGATTGCCTGTATATACAGAATTAACTTTATTGTTAAAATATTTTTCACTACTTTTAAAAGAAGTGAAAACAGCATCAACACCAAGACTTAAAAATTTATTAGTTTTACCAGGAATACTATTTTGTTCATGAATAACACATTTAATTTTTGCTTTTTTAGCGGCCATTATAACAGGAAGAGTGACATATCCACCTACTCCGACAACAATATCCGGTTTAAATTCCTCCATAATTTTTAAACAGTCGTTAAAAGCTTTAATTAAAAGGGCAACATTTTTAAAATCTTTAAATATATTCTTAGAAAGCCCATATATCTTAATTGCTTTATAAGGAATATTATAAGATGGAACTATTTTATTTTCCATTCTATTATGGGTACCAATATATAAAACTTCAAAATTTGGATCTTTTTCTTGAAATTTTTTTACAATCGCTAAGGCTGGATATATATGTCCACCTGTTCCACCGGCAGCAATAATCATTCTCATATTATTTCATTCCCTTCATTTTATATAACTTTTTTATGTTTTTCCCTAAGACTAATCACCTAAAATAATTATATAATAAAATCGTTAAAAAAAGTAGTTTTTCTTTACAATTTACCTTTCTTTGGCTATAATAAGTCCGAACCAAAAAGGAGGATTTTTATGATTAGTTTGCCTTTGACCTTTGAAAATGGTCGTCATTTTCATTTAGGAGATATATATTTAAATAAAACAAGAGATGAATTAGAAGAATTTTTACAAAATAAAAAGCATTTAATTACTAAAGAATTTGCGACAGATGTAATGTTTTCTCATGAATTAAAAGCCAATAATTTAATCGAAGGCTATACTGATGATTTAATTACAGTTGAAGAAATAATTAATCGGCATTATTCAAAAATAAGCAAAGATCAATTAAGAAGGGTTTTAAATTTATATCAAGGCTATAATTTTATTTTAAAAGAAAAAGAAATTAATAAAGAAACTTTAAAAAAATTATATGATATTTTGTCAAAAGATTTATTGAGTTCCTATGAAGAAAAAAATATGGGGGAATATTATCGGACTAAAAAAGTATATATATTAGTAAATGGCATTTTAAGTAAAACTCCCTGTGAGGGGATTGAAGATTTAAGAATAGAAGAATTTATGAATAAATATTTTGATTTTTTACATAATTATCAATTTGGAACAACTAAAACAGATGAATATATTAAAAGCCAAATTCTCCATTTATATTTCGTATATATTCATCCTTATTTTGATGTTAATGGTAGAACTAGCCGAACTCTTTCTATGTGGTATTTACTTAATAAAAAAGCTTATGCTTATATAATATTTAATCGAGGTATAGCTTTTAAAGGAACTAAATATGATAAAAAAATTTTAGAAGCTATTCAAAATGCTGATA
This sequence comes from uncultured Bacilli bacterium, assembly GCA_947631365.1. Lineage (GTDB taxonomy): Bacteria > Bacillota_I > Bacilli_A > RF39 > UBA660 > SIG200. The sequence continues at coordinate 5,031 of CANRLB010000010.1, forward strand.
TGACAAAATTTATTCTGTTTATGCTTGATACTGTTAAAGAAGAATTAGAAAAAGAATATATTATGGAAGCCATTGCAAATAGTATTCCTTATAAATTAACAAGTCTTGATTATCAAACTCTTTTATATATGCTTTCAATGAATGGCAATTTAACAGTTAAGGATTTTGTCGTTATGTATAACAGATTTAACGATAAAAAAAGAATTAAAGATATATATGAAACCATGATAGATCCTTTAATAAATAAAAAAATATTACAAATTGCTGGGACTACATCAAAATACATGTTTGATGATTTAAAAAATGAAGTCTTAACTTTCAATCCTCAGGTTATGAATTATGACAAAGGAGAAATTAGAAGATTAACTAAATATAATTAATTATCTGTAATATAAAATACATCTTCATATTTATGCTTTTCTAATAGACCATAAGAAAATATTTCTTTTTCTTTTAAAGTACTAATAATATTATCATTTATTAAACTATTAAGAATAGCTACAAAATCATAATTTTTATTATCAGTTGTATTTAAAATATAATTTAAAATACCAACTTTATATGATTTATTTACTTTATTTATTTTGTCAATTATATTATTAGAGAAACTCATAACATAAATTTTCTTTTTCTTAAAATTATTTAATAAATTTATAAATTTATTATAGGATTTAATATTTTTAACTTCAATTAAAAATATTTTATTAGTATTTATTTTTAAAATATCTATGAGTCTAGGTATATATTTAGCTAATTCATTATAATTTAAATTTTCAATTAAATTACCATTATATAAAGGATCATGATTAATAATAAATTCATGATCTTTAGTTTCCCTTACATCAAATTCACAACCAACATACTTATCGCTATCTAAAGCCATTTTAATAGCATCATAAGTATTTTCTTTAATTTTATCATTATGAATACCTCTATGCTTTATTAATTTTATCAATAAAAATCACCTAATAAATAATATTAGATGATTTTTATTTTATTATCTTTTTAAATTTAAAGATTCACTAAATTCATATTCATAATCATTAGGAATAGTCATTATTAGTTTATTAAAAGTATCATAAAAACACATTTTATTTATAGTATATTCTTCACTATCACACATAAACATATTTTGAAAATACATTTCTAATTCTTCTAGTATATCTTTTATCTTCTCAGCTTCTTTATATGATGCATATTTATCATATATTCTTGCATAAAGAACAATTGGATTTATATTACTTAATTCATTTATTTTATTTAAAATATTTGTCATTACTTCTTTACTATAACCTAATCTTTGCATTATATTAATTACATAAAATTCTTCATCTAATGATAATTCTCTTATGGCTTTATCATGATCTAAATCATAATAATAAGATAGCTCTTTATTTAAAGTTCTTAACTCTTTATTACTTAGTTGAAGAGTATTTAAATGTCTTTCTTTTACCGGAATAACAATAGAATCTTTTTTCTTACTAACTAAATTATTTAAATATAATTCTAAACTTTGTAAAACATTTGCTGTAAAGCCACATACAGCAAAACCATCCATGATTATAGGAATATCTTCTTTTTCTATATCTGGTAATTTACTTAATAGATACTTATTTAAAATGTTATGGCCTTCTATAACAGGTTGAATATAAGCAATAGACTTTTTAGATACAATAGCTAATTCTCGACACATTTCTTTTTCTTTCGCCGTTAAATTAATTTCAAATGGAGAATAGATAAATCTTTTTGAAACAGCAAAATCTATTATTTCTTTTTTAGAGGCACTTTTAAAATGATATTTATTAAGTATGTCCATATTAAAATAATAATCGCACTCATTAATTTCTAATAAGCCAAACTCAATGTTTTTGGTAATAGCATATAAAACAATCTTAAATATTTCATTTAGTTTTAAAGGCTTTCTTTTTAAAGTTTCCGAAAAATCCCTAAAATTAACAAAAACTTTTCCTACACAATCTTCATTAACAGGGTTTTTTAGCCAATTAACAAGAATTTCACTATCTTTCAATATGTCTTTGAGATCATCGATATCTTTTTTATCTAAAGCATTATTACGTCTTGAAAGAATAAAAATATTTCTTTCTAACCTATTATTTTCTTCTTCCATTAATTTAATAAATTTTTCAACCGCTTTATTCATTATTTTTCTTCCTTTTTCAAGAAAAATATTATATTAAAATGTTTATTTTATGTCAATATTTTATTTAATTAAATTTCTTTTTAAGCAATATGGAATAACCTCATTTTTTAAAGTATTAGAAAGAATAGCATCGCTTTTTGTATCATACCATAAAAATGATTCTATTTCTTCACTAGTTGTAAGATACCCCTCTAATAAACCCTCATACATAAAAACATAAAAATCAATTTGCGTTTTATTATCACTTGTTGCTATTTCGGGAAAATTCATCACTAATTTTAATTTTTTCGAATCAAAGATAGCATTGCTACCTAATTCTTCATGGCATTCCCTAATCGCTGCTTCTATTGGGGTTTCCCCCTCTTCTACTCTTCCACCAATCATTTGATATGTCTCTTTTTCTTGGCTTATCAATTAAAAGTTTTTCATCTTTAAAAAACATTGTTTCCTACTACTTGCATTTTTAATCACCTTTTATTATTTTATCTTCTTCTTTTTAAAAAGTAAACAAAAAATAATTACTATAATAAGAAAAATACTAATACCCAATATTTGAACTTTATATAATGCAATCTCTTCTTTTTCAATATCTAAACTACTCTTAAATAAATCTATGCCTGTTACTTCATTAGTAACCTTTTTATGAACATATAAAGTATATATATCTTCTTCATTCTCTTTGGATACTTTTATATAAACAATATTATCAATATTTTTTAAATCATTATCAATAACCTCAATATTTACTCCATCATCATATTTAAAACTAAACTCTAATTTTTTTATATCTTCTTCAACTTCAACAGTATATTCATAATTAAGATTATTAAAACTTAATTCTAAATTACCATTTAATACTTTTAAATCATTTAGCATAAAATCATCTTTCTTTTTTTATTTTGCGAAAAAAGACAATTTATTATACTAATTTTAATAATATTTCATTCATTACATAAATATATTTAGGATTAATAGCCACATAACCATCTTTTAATATAAGTTCTCCATTTTTTAAAAGAGGCTTTATAGGAAATTTATCTTGCATATTAACTTCATATTTTTGATAAAATTCTTCTAAATTTATTCCTTTTAATAAACGTAATCCTAAAATAATTTCATATTCCATCATACTTTCTTTAGAAATTAAATTATCACTACTTTTATATTCGCCTTTTAAATAATATGATAAACTTCTAGTATTATCATATCTTACTCCAGCAATATAACCAGAGGCCCCACAACCAAAGCCATAATATTCTTGATTATGCCAATAAACTAAATTATGTTTAGATTCATACCCATTTTTCGCAAAATTACTTACTTCATAATGGCAATAGCCTTTTTTCTTTAAAGTTTTAGAGATATATTCATACATTTTGGCATCATCTATAGAAGGTATACTTTCAACTTTTTGATAACTTAAAAAAGTATTATCAGAAATCATTAAACTATAAGTACTTATATGTTCTGGATTAAGTTTTAAAAGTAATTTAATATCTTTTTTTAAAACACTTATTTTTTCGCCCGGAAGAGCATAAATTAAATCTAAATTTATGTTATCAAATCCTAAATTTCTAGCTAATTTTATTTTTTGGAAAGTATCTATGAAACTAGCATATCTTTTCATTAAAAGTAAATTTTCTTCATCAAAAGATTCAATGCCAATGCTAAGACGATTAACATTAAATTTTTTAAGTAATTTAAGTAACTCTTCATTAATATCTTCAATATTACATTCAAATGTAAATTCTTCTAAATTATTTTTTTTAAAAAGATTAGTTAAATTTAAAAGATATTCAATTTCTTTTAACGATAAAGCACTAGGGGTTCCTCCCCCAATATAGATAGTATTAATATCTTCCCCCATATAACGATCTATTATTTCATTTTTTAAACATTTTAAGTAATTAACTGCCCATTCTTTATTATATAATACTTTGCAAAAATCACAATAAGAACATATCGATTTGCAAAAAGGCACATGAATATAAACGCTAGCCATTGCGATAATGTCTTATACCTAAGGAAATATTATAATCCATTAAACGCTCATAACGAATTTTTAAATCTTTATATTGTTCTTGTTCTAATACCATATAAACATTTTTAGAATATTTTGTCGAATCGACGTGAAATATTTCACTCATTTTATTATTACTAAGTCCATATTTTAATTGATATTTAAGTAAAGCAATTATATCATCGCTCGTAAAAGGAGAGCCCACTACATGAGTTAATTTATATTTTTTAATATCATAGTCAGTTACACTTCTTATTAATTTACGAATCTTTTCAATATCTTTATTTCTGTATGCATCTAAATATTCTTTGTAATAAGCAATTATTTTTCTTTTTACTTCTTCTTGATCTAATAATTCAACATTCAAATAATTAAACGCTACTGAATAAGTATATTCATCAGTTTGAGCAAACAAGTTATCTAAAGAAATATTAAATAATTCTTCAATTGTTTTAAATGTTGCTCTAAAAGTTAGGGCTAGATGAATTAAAAATTGCTTTTGATCTTCTATTCTTTTATAAAAAAGTTCAACTTTTAGTTTAGGTTCTGGTCTTTTTTCATTACTTAATTGTTGCATTTTATTTATAATTGCTGTGTAAATTTCCTGACTTTTTATTCCATATAATTTTTTTAAAATAAAAACATTTGTTAATTTTGCTTTAATTCTATCAAAAGGAATATGTGTTCTTTCATAAATTTCTAGATAATTTAAATTTTCATTTAAAAATAACTCCACTAACGTTTTAGTATCCATATAAGCTTTTGCATTATAAATATCATGAACAAAATCCCTATTTTCCATTTTCACTACCTCCTAAAATACTTAAAAATGCTTCACTTGGTACCTCTACTTTACCAACCATCTTCATTCTTTTTTTACCTTCTTTTTGAGCTTCAAGTAATTTTTTCTTTCTTGTAATATCGCCACCATAGCATTTAGCTAAGACGTTTTTCCGCATGGCACTTATATCTTCTCTAGCGATTATCTTAGACCCAACTGCGGCTTGAATACTAACTTGAAACATTTGCCTTGGTATTACTTCTCTTAATTTTTTAGTAATACTCCTACCTCTATTATAAGCATCATCTTTATGAATAATCAAGGATAAAGCATCAACCTTGTCACCATTAAGTAAAATATCCATTTTTACTAATTGACTTTCTTTATAACCAATTAATTCATAATCAAAAGAAGCATAACCATTAGTACGGCTTTTAAGTTTATCATAAAAATCATAAACTACTTCTCCTAAAGGAATTTCATAATGAATATTTACTCTTTCTTCATTAATATAATCAATATTTTTATAAATACCTCTTTTATCTTGGCAAAGCTCCATAATTGAACCAACATAGTTAGATGGAGCAATTATATTGGTATAAATATATGGTTCTTCAATTTTACTTATTTTTTCTCTAGTTGGCATTTTACTAGGACTATCAACAATAATCATATTACCATCCGTAAGATAAGCATGATAGACTACGGTTGGACTAGTTACTACAATATCTAAATTAAATTCTCTTTCCAGTCTAGTAGTAATAATTTCGGAATGTAAAAGTCCTAGAAAACCAGTATGAAAACCAAAACCTAAAGCTTCACTAGTAACTGGTTCAAAACTTAAAGAAGCATCATTTAATTTTAATTTTTCCAATGCTTCTTTAAGCATCTCATATTTATTAGCTTCAATTGGATAGATACCAGAATATACCATTGGTTTCATTTTAGCATAGCCTTCTAAAGGAATTAAAGCTTCGTTACCTAAAATAGTTATTGTGTCACCTACATGAACACTAGTTATATCTTTAATTGCTCCCGCTAAAAAACCAACTTCTCCACTTTGTAATTCATTTAAATTTATTTCTTTAGGAGTCTTTACTCCAAGTTCAGTAACCTCAAAAATTTTATTAGTGGCCATCATTTTTATTTTATCTTTAACTTGAATCTTACCATCAACTAATTTAATTAGTAAGACAACTCCCTTATAACTGTCAAAATATGAATCATATATTAAAGCTCTAGTTGGCTTATTTAAATTAATTTGCGGAGCAGGTATTCTTTCAATAACCGCATCAAGTAATTTTGAAACACCTACTCCTGTTTTACCACTACACAAAATAATTTCTTCTTCTTTAAATCCTAAAACATCAACTAATTCCTTAGTAACTTTAGGAATATCAGCATTTGGTAAATCAATTTTATTAATAACAGGAATAATTTTTAAATCTTGCCCCATAGCTAAATATAAATTAGCTAAAGTTTGAGCTTCAATTCCTTGGGCAGCATCAACAACTAAAATTGCTCCTTCACAAGCGGCAAGACTTCTACTAACTTCATAAGAAAAATCAACATGTCCCGGAGTATCAATTAAATTCAAAATATAACCTTTATAATTTAACTTAACCGTATTAAGTTTAATAGTTATACCTCTTTCTCTTTCAATATCCATACTATCTAAAAGTTGATCTTTCATTTCTCTTTTAGATACTGCTCCCGTAATTTCTAAAATACGATCAGCTAAAGTACTTTTACCATGATCTATATGGGCAATAATGGAAAAATTTCTAATCTTTGCTTCTTGCATAACAAACACCTTTATTAATCATACCATAAAATGTTTATTTTTAAAAGGAAACTATTCAAATATCTTTTAATAGCTAAGTTATCTTATTGACAGTTTTTGACAATAATAATAAGATGTGCTATAATTCTAATTAGTGTTGAGGAGATAATATGAGGTATAGTTTAGTTTATTATAATGATGATAATTTAATAGACATTACCGGATACGGAAACTATTTTCAAAAGAAATATAATGAAAAAAGTTTGGCCGATATTGTTGACTTTACTAATATTTTTGCTAATGAAGAAGATCTAAAATTCTTTTTAATTTATATAGGATGCTTGCCTAAAAATTGTGAAGGCGTATTCGGAATTGCCTTCTATAAAAGCCAAAAAGATCTACCCTATATTTTACCTTATGGCATATCATTTAACAGTGATGCTAAATACTTTAATTTTGATGATTTAACTAAATATTATATTGCCCATCGAACCAATCGAAATTTTATGGAAAGTTTTTTTAAAACATTTGATTATTTAGAAAATGTACCTCAATTCGCTTATTTTTTAAAAGAATTAAAAAATAATTATAATTGCTTTTTAGATAATGGAAGATATGATCCAAGCTATCATTTAATTATGAAAGACTTTTTATATCAATATGTTAATTCAAAAAATAAAAATGGAAAAAATATTTCTTTTTCTAAACTGAGAAATTTAGCGATGTTTGTCATTAATTATAAAAGAGAATGTAACTTAAAAAATAAACTAAATGATAACAGAAAAGATGATATTAAAAAAACAATTGCTCACTATAAATATTTATTAACTGAAGAAAATTTACCCCAAGAAGTAATCGAAGCCTATGAAAGTGTTATTAAAAATATGTATCATAGTTTAAATGATATTGAAATTACTAGAGGAAGGAACAAATAAAATGAAATTACCAAATTTGAAAATTTTGGATGAAAAAAATAAAACTCTTCGTCTTAAAAGCCAAAATGTGGTTTTTCCTTTATCCGAAGATGATAAAAAAACAATTCAAGATATTATTGATTATTTAACCATGAGTCAAATTAAAGAATATTATGAAAAATATAATTTAAGACCTGGGATGGGACTTGCTTTTATTCAACTAGGAATGCCGAAAAATATTTTTGTAATTGTCGAAGAAGTTGATGAAGAAGTCTTTGAAAATTATGTTATCATTAATCCTAAAATGCTTAGTCATAGTGAAGAATTAATTTATGTTGGTGAAGGTGAAGGATGCTTATCGGTTAATCGTGAAGTTGATGGAATAGTTCCAAGATATGCAAGAATGACTATATCTTATCAAGACATAGAAGGCAATGTTAAAAATATTCGAGTTAGAGAAGATTTATCAGTTGCTTTTCAACATGAAATGGATCATTTAAATGGTATTTTATTTATTGATAAAATCGATAAAAATAATCCTTATAAAGATAAAGAAAAAATGCGTGAAATTTGAGCGCATTTTTTATATATTTTCTAATTCAACTGAAACTACTTTTGAAACTCCTGCATTTTGCATAGTAATTCCATACAAAACATCAGCATATTCCATCATTCTTTTTTTATGGGTTATTAAAATATATTGACTTTCCATTTTCTTTTTATTTAAATATTCACCAAATAAATCAACATTAGTTTCATCTAAAGCAGCTTCAACTTCATCTAAAACAATAAAAGGAATTGGTGAGACATTAATAATGGCAAAAAGTAAACAAATTGCTGTCAAACTTTTTTCTCCCCCTGATAAGCTTTGCGTACTATGTAGCCTTTTACCTGGAGGGACAACTTTAATCTCAACTCCCGTATTTAAATAATCATCTGGATCTGTTAGTTCTAATTTTCCGACTCCACCTTGAAACATTATTTTAAATACTTTACTAAATTCTAAAGCCACTTTATTAAAAGTTTCTTTAAATTTTTCAATCATTATATTATCCATTTCTGAAATAATATTTAATAAACTTTCAATAGATAATTCTAAATCATTCTTTTGATTTGTAAGAAAAGTATATCTTTCATTAACTCTTTCATATTCACTAATACTACCAGTATTTACTTCTCCTAAAGATTTTATATCACTTTTTAATTTATTAACTTTATTTTTAGCTAATTCATATTCCATATCTAATTCAAAATTATTTTTAGCATATTCATAAGTCATATTATACTCTTCATTTAAAGTTAACAATAAATTGTCTAATTTAACATTTGCTTTACCCAAGTTGACACTTACTGTATTAAGTTCTGATTGGAGTGATCTAACTAAAGAATTATTCTTACTATTTTCCATTTCTAAATTATTAAGTTCATTATTTAAATCATTTTTTTGTTCCTTTAAATCTTTAATAATTTGTTCTTTTTTCTCTTTTTCAATAGTTAAAATATTAAATTTATTCATAACATTTTCTAATTCTTGATCTAAAGTATTACTTTTTAAACTATCAATTCCTAAAATATCATTTTTAACATTTTTTAATTTACTATCTAGATTTTCTAAAGCATTAAGTTTACTATTCTTTTCAATATTTAACAAGGTAAGTTCTTCTTTATCTTTGTTTAAATTATTTGCAAGTACTTCATAATCATTATTAATTTCTTTTAATTCATTTTGTAAATTATTTATTTTAATTAAAAGACTTTCTAATTTATTTTTAGCATTTTCAAGTTCTAATTTATTATTAAGATTAGTATGAACTTTATTACCTCCACCACTAATTGAACCACCAGCATAAATAATACTTCCATCTAGTGAAACAACTCGGTATTTATATTCAAGTATTTTAGCCACTAAATTCATATTATCTATAGTTTTAACCACTATTACATTCCCTAGTTGATTTTCGATAATATTTTGATATTTACTATCATAACTAACTAAATCTGAAAGAATACCAATATAACCATTTACATTTTTTATTCTATCAATAACATTTTTATCAATATAACGTGATTTAATAATATTAAGAGGTAAAAAAGTTGCTCTTCCATAATTTTTATCTTTTAAATAATTAATAGCTTCTTTAGCACATAATTCATTATCAACGACTATAAAATTAGCACTACTAGATAAAGTAACATCACAGCAAAGCAAATAATCATTGGGAATTTCTATTAAATTACCGATCGTATTATGAATTCCTTTAAGAAGGGGATTATTTAAAATATTTTTAACACTTAAAGGCATTCTTTCATTATTCATAATATTCGTTTCAATTATATCAATTTTATTTTCTAAATTTATTTTTTCTTTTTCTAAATTCTCTATTTCTTTATTATAACTATCTTTTTTTAAAACGATATTTTTATATTCATTTACTTTTGCAATATTTAAATTACTTTTTCTTTCAATATTTTGATTTAATAAATCAATTTCATTATTTAAAACTTCAATATCTTTAATTAAATTTAATTCCTCATCTTTTAAATTAATTAAATTATTTTTAATTGCATCATCGCTATATTCGTATTTTTTTCTTTCTAAATTAATTCTTTTTTCACTATCTAAAAGGGCTATTTCTTCAGTTAAACTTAAAAGACTTTTATTAACATCATTTATCTTATCATCTATTTTATATATTTCTAATTTTACTTTTTCAATTTTATCAGTTTTTAAAATAGATGAAGTTTCTTCTAATTTTTTCTTTAATTCTTCTTCATTTTGATTTAATCTAAGATATTCACTATTTAAACTTGTTATATCTTTAGTAATTAAAGCAATTTCAATATTTTTTAAATTATCTTTATATTCTAAATATTTAGAAGCTACTTCAGCTTGTTTTTTTAAAGGCTCAACTTGATTTTTTAATTCATCAATAACTAAATTAATACTTGAAAGATTATCTTTAGTTTTATCAAGTTTTCTTAAAGATTCTTCTTTTCTTTTTTTATATTTTAAAACTCCCGCCGCACTTTCAAAAATGACTCTTCTTTCACTTGGTTTAGAATTTACAATATCAGTTACTGTTCCTTGAGAAATAATACTAAAAGAATCATAACCCTTTGAATCTAAAAATAAATCAGTTATATCTTTAAGTCTTACTTTATTATTATTAATAAAATATTCATTATCACCACTAGCATAAATACTTCTCTTTATTTCAATTTCACTATATTCCGTTTTTAAATAACTATCTGAATTATCAAAAGTTAAAATAACTGAAGCTTTATTTAAAGGAGCAAGCGTCTCACTACCAGCAAAAATAACATCACTCATCACCTCTCCACCCCGAAGTGATTTAACAGATTGTTCACCCATAACCCAACGGATGGCATCAACTATATTACTTTTACCACTGCCATTAGGGCCAACAATCGCTGTAATTCCCTTATTAAGTTCAAAAATCGTTTTATTAGCAAACGATTTAAATCCCTCTAATCTAATTCTCTTTAAATACATACATCACACCTATAATCTATTTAGCTGATTTTTTATAAGCATCAAATGCTGCCTGTTGTTCAGCTTCTTTTTTACTTTTACCAATTCCCTTACCATATATAATATCATTAATTTTAACAACTACTTCAAAAGTTTTATCATGAGCTTCACCATATTCATTGACTAAAACATATTCCAAACTTTTTTTATCTGTTTGAACAAATTCTTGTAACATAGTTTTATAATCACCAAAAAAAACAAAATCTTTTTTAATATAAGGAATAATGATATCTTCTACATATTCTCTAGCTTTTTCTATTCCAAACGATAAATAAATTACTCCTAAGACACTTTCAAAAACATCAGCAATAATTGTATCATTAATATTATCTTCTTGACCATGACCTACTCTTATATATTTATTAATACCTATTTCTTTAGCATAATGAGCTAAAGCTTGTTCACAAACAAAACTAGCTCTTTTTTTAGTCATTACCCCTTCTTTATCATTAGTATTTTTATAAAAGTATTCACTAGTCAAAAGTTCTAATACAGCATCACCTAAAAATTCTAAACGTTCATAATTTATAGCGTCTTTATGTTCATTAGAATAACTACTATGAGTTAGAGCCTCTTCAAGTAATTCTTCATTGATACCTTCTAAATTATATTTTTTAATAAAATCCATATAATCACCATAACTAAAATTATAACATGAATAATAAAATAAGTAAATTTACGTTTTTAAATATGTTCAGGATTAATATCTATTTCTAAATTTACCTTATTATCATTTAAATATATATCATCTATTTCTTTTAAAACTTTTTTTAAATTATCATCAAAACGATATTTGATTACAATTTGAAACCGATATGTATTATTAAACTTAAACATATTAGCAGTTGTTGGCCCTAAAATAATATCTTCCTTTAAAATATTATTTTTTAAATAATTAGCTACTTTATTGGCATTTTCTAAAGCTAAATTATAATCATTGGCGACTATTTTAATCCCTATTAAATAATAATAGGGAGGATATTTAAGCATTCGCCGGTTATTCATTTCAAATTGATAAAATTTTTCAAAATCATTTTCTTTAACACAATTTAAAACATAATTATCAGGATTAAATGTTTGAATTATAACATCTCCCTTATAATTACTTCTTCCGGCTCTACCACTTGCTTGGTATAAAAGAGCAAATGTTTTTTCATTACTCCGAAAGTCAGGAATATTTAAAGAAGTATCGGCATTTATTATTCCAACTAAAGTAACTAAAGGAAAATCTAATCCTTTACTAATCATTTGCGTACCAATTAAAATATCGGCTTCCTGATTTTTAAATTTAGTAATTATTTCTTCATGAGATCCTTTTTTCATCGTGGTATCTTGATCCATTCTTAAAATTTTAGCATTAGGAAAAATTTTCTGTAGTTCCATTTCAACTTTTTCCGTGCCTAATCCTAAATAATTTAAAGCATCTTCCCCACAGTTAGGACAATGATCATCTTTCTTTAAAGTATAACCACAATAATGACATTTTAAATTATTACTTGATTTATGAAAAGTAAGTGTTATATCACAATTAGGACATTTATATGTATAGCCACAAGCTGAACAATTAATAGTAGTAGAATATCCTCTACGATTAAGCAAAATAATTGTTTGGTGTTTTTTTATTAAATTTTCCTGTATTTTTTGAATTAATAAATCACTAAAAATATAATTTTTATTCTTTACTTCCTGCATCATGTCTACAATTAAAACATTAGGTAATGTTGAGGCTCCTATTCTCTTCGTTAATTTTAAATGCTGATAAACTCCTTTTATAGCTCTAGCTTTAGTCTCTAATGTTGGGGTAGCACTTCCTAAAATAACAGGACAATTATGATAAATCCCTCTTTTAATTGCAATATCTTTAGCATTATATCTAGGAGTATTTTCTTGCTTATAGGTATCACTATGTTCTTCATCTATTATAATAGCTCCAATATCACTAATCGGCGCAAATATTGCTGAACGAGTTCCCACTACTACTTTAGCTTTTCCTCTTAATATTTTTAAATATTCATCATATTTTTCCCCATTAGATAAAGCACTATGAAAGATAGCAACATCATCTCCAAACCACTCATAAAAACGATTAACTATTTGCATTGTTAAGGTAATTTCGGGAACCAACATAATTGCTTTTTTACCCTTTTTAATAACTTCATTAATAACATTTAAATACACTTCAGTTTTACCAGAACCAGTAATACCTTCTAATAAAAAAACTTCATGCTTATTAGTTTTCTTAATTTCTTCAAAAGCTTTAATTTGTTCATCATTTAAAATATTTTTTACTAAATGAGGATTATTTTCTTTATTAATACGATATTCTTGTTCTTTTACTTCTTTAATTAAACATTTATTCTTTAAAGTATTAATACTATAAGTTTTATAATTACTTTTTAAAACTTTTTTTTCATTTAATAAATCTTTTAACAATCTACTTTGATCATTTTCTTTTTGATATTTTTCCAAATAATCTTTTATTTCTTCTTCACTTTTATTTAAAATTAAAAAAGTTTTATAAAAATTATAATTAGTTTTTTTATCACTAATTTTTAAAGATGATGGTAACATAGTTTGATAAGCTGTAATTAAAGGACATAAAGTTATATCTTTAACATAATTACCTAAATCCATTAATTCATCATTTAATATTAATTCTTTATCTACTATATCAATTATCTCTTTTAATTCATATTTATTATCATTTTCATTTTTAATATTCATTACAAAACCCTGAATTTGTTTATTACCAAAAGGAATATATACTTTCATACCCTTTTTCAAGATTCCTTGGAGTTCTAAAGGTATCTTATAAGTAAAATACTTATCTATCTTTTTAGTTGGATATTCAATTAAACATTCTGCGTACATAGTTCCTCCTTATAACTTAATTATATAATATTTTTTATTAAATTAAAAAGAGAAAGTATTACATTTCTCTATAATTTATTCTAAAACAATAAATGGATCATCAGAAGTACCAGTGGTACCATCTTTTAATTCAATAGATGAATCAAGATAGAAGACTGGACGAATCGAATAAAGATTCATCAAACCATCGGGATCCATGTAATCGCCTGAGTCTACATCCCAAGCAAGGTACGCTCCACCCTCATTTTGACCATAACGCACCATTGTCCATTCCCGTTGATAATCGATACTCTTTCCATTATTACGTATATGCATCCAACTATTTTTACATCCTCCAGACGTAGTATAACAATTTGTATTTGATGAATCTGTTCCAGAAGAAGCATATGAGTAATAATAATAACTTACATACATTAATCCAACTGCTGACGTTACGTTCTGTGTCCATTTACTCGGGCTTCCATTATATGTTTGTACTACTTCATTTTTCCCTGATTCTATTTTGTATATTTCATCAGCACTTTGATTTAAATTACTATCATATATTCCACCATATAGCCACTCATGGTCACTATCTATTTTATTATACCAAGTAGTATCTTCAGTTGTTTTTATATAATTTACATTACTTGTTGTACTATTTATAAATATATTAGTATCTCCAGCATACCCTTGTGTAGTTCCATTCGATAATCCATTTAACCTTTTGAATATATCTGATTTTGGCCAAGTTGTATCATCTATATAATTTTTATACCATCTGTATGTATAATTTGATTCTTCTCTGATGGCTGTATTCTTAATTAACTTCATTTGTCCTTCAGGAGTTATCCCTATTATTCGGTACATATAATCGCTTGTTATGTCATTGCAATCTGTTTCAGC
>CANRLB010000011.1 GCA_947631365.1 uncultured Bacilli bacterium
ATTCAATTAATTTATTTTCTTTTATCGCAAAATCTTTTCTTGTAAGTTTTAGGGCAATTGCTAAGATAATAAGAATAACAATAGCAATAATTATATATTGTAATACTTGATTCAAAATTTATCACCCATAATAATTATACTATAAATAAGTGATATTTAAAAGTCTAAGATAAATCTTACACACTTTTTTATAAATTAATCATAAATTAATAATGAGAATACATGAAAGGGTGAAAAGATGAATAATAATTCAGGAAGTTCAAATAATTCTGGCAATTGTATTAATGAAATCTTAAGTATTATTTTGGTATTACAAGAAAATGCTTGTCCAGATAACTGTTTAGATACTTGTGATAGACCAATGCTTGGTGGAGGTAGTAATTGTCTAGTATGTAATACAAGACCAGTAATGCTTTATACTTGTTGTGGTAATGGAACACCATGGAGTATGCCAATCAGCAAAGATACAACAAATTGTAGTGGACAACCAATTGGTGGAAGTTGTTCAACAGTATTTAGAGTAGAAAAGATTGAAGGCAATTGCTGTACCTTTAGAGTACTTGCCGAAAATACAGATCCAACAAGTCTTTATCCATATGTAACTACAAACTCATTCTTTACAATGGATTGTGGATGTCTATGTGCAATTAGATGTTTAACTGATACCTATGTAGATTGTGTTTGCTAAATTGCAAAGTGTAAATGAAACCATAAGCAATTATGGTTTTTTAGTGTATAAACTATTTAAAAAGTCTATGTAATTTAAATTTGTAAAAAAATATTGTATTTAATTTATTAATTGTGTTAAAATATCTATAGGAGAACGTTATACGTTACCTGTGTTGCATGCTAGCTACGGCTAGCTATTTTTTATAGTGTAAAGTCCTAAACTAATTAAAAATGACGATTACATTACTAAATCTCTAGAGATTTGGTAAGCTATGTTGCTACAGATGAGGTAAAGAAATTAAGTAATGATTATAATAAAAATATAATAAATGCTTCTAGTTGAAATATAGATATAATTATTTTATTTTGTATAAATAAATAACAAATTTTTATATTGACATCCAATAAAACGTGAGTATAATTAATTACATCTTAAGAGGTAAATTTATGATGATAAAAAAAGTCAAGATTAATTTTAAAAAAGGTATAGCGTGTCTTTTAGCAGCTAGTCAAATAGTTATTGTATCTGGATGTGGTACATCTAAACAACCAAGTGAAGACTATTCTTCAACTACTAATATAAATGGAGCAATTGATGAAGATACCTATCCTACTGCTAATTATCAATTAATATATTTAGATGGTAAAATTTATCTTACAACATCTAAAAAAGTAAAAGAAAGTAAGCCAAATATAAATAACAAAAGTTTTAATCAATTTAATTATGAATATTATGATGTTACAAATGACGAATTTATTGGTAAAGTTCTATCCCCAGTGCCAAATGATTCAAAAGGAAGTGAATTTTATAATGCTTCTTTATTAGACTCTAAATATTATAATGGGGAATATGGCTATGGCAAAATATTACCTTCTTATTGTGTTACTCCCTTAAGTTCTATTTTATCAAATACCGAATTTACCAAAGATGAATATGACTACTTAACCTCTAATAATGAAGATTTAAATACATATATTAAAAGGAATAAAACATTTGATAAACAAATGGTTGTAACCTCTTTTAGCGATTATATATTTGTTTATCAAGAACGTTTGACAGAAGTAAGTTTATGTAAATATACTTGTCTTGATAAAAATGGGGAAGAAAGTATATTTATTGGTTATAGATGTTCTTATAATGAAGGTGATCTTGGCTATGATTATATCTATGATATTATTACGGGTTCAATTAAGTATATAGGTAATTTTAAAATAGATAGTTTTGCAAGTGTTATTGAAGAAGAATTTGATAATAGTGAAAATAAGAGTATTTGGGAGTTAGAACAAGAATCTCAAAAAAGAATAATAAAAAGAAAATAAATCATAGTGTTTGCTATGGTTTTTTTGAATATTAAAATATCTATCAAAAAGCATAAAAATTATGAAAATAAATTGTACTTAAACCTATTTTATTTTATAATAATAATAGGTGATTTAGATGCTAGCAAAAAAAGAAATTGAAGGGTTAGATAAATATTTTAGAACATGTAATTATTTATCTTTAGGAATGCTTTATTTAAAAGATAACCCTTTACTTAAAAGAGAACTTACAAAAGGTGATATTAAAAATAAATTAGTTGGGCATTGGGGTAGTGCCCCTGGTCAAAATTTTATTTATACTCATTTAAATAGAGTAATTAATAAATATAATTTAAATATTATGTATATTTCTGGTCCTGGTCATAGTGGTGAAGCGATGATTGCTAATAGTTATATTGAAGGAGTTTATACAGAGGCTTATCCCGAATTTACGAAAAATGAAATGGGATTAAAAAAATTATTTAAAAATTTTTCATATCCTGGGGGAACATCTAGTCATGTATCTCCTGAAGTTCCGGGTAGTATTAATGAAGGGGGAGAACTTGGTTATAGTCTTTCTCATGCTTTTGGAGCTGTCCTTGATAATAAAGATTTAATTGTTGCTTGCGTTGTTGGTGATGGAGAAGCGGAAACGGGCCCTTTAGCAACTTCTTGGCATGGTAATAAATTTATTAATCCTAAAAAAGATGGTATTGTTTTACCTATTCTTCATTTAAATGGTTATAAAATAGCAAATCCTACAATTATGGCTAGAATTAGTGATGAAGAAAGAATTAACTTTTTTAAAGGTTGTGGTTGGGATCCAATAGAAATAGATATTATAGATAAAGATAATTATCATGAATTAATGGCTGAAGCAATGGATACTATTATTAAAAAAATTCAAAAAATTAAAAAAGATGCTTATAGTCAAAAAGAATTTAAAAGACCTATTTATCCTATGCTTATCTTAAAAAGTAAAAAAGGGTGGACTTGTCCTAAAATAATTGAAAAAAATGAAGTAGAGGGCACTTTTAGATCACATCAAATTCCTTTGAGTTTTACTAATTTTGAAAATGATTTAGGATTATTAACTGAATGGTTTAAAAGCTATCATCCTGAAGATCTTTTTGATGAAAAAGGTAAAATAAAAAAAGAAATAACAGCATTATGCCCTAAAGGTATTAAAAGAATTAGTGCAAATTTACACGCTAATGGTGGTCTTTTATTAAAAACTTTAAAAGTACCTGATTTTAAAAATTATGGTATTGAAGTTATAAGAGGGAAAACTAAAGCCGAAGATATGCGCGTTTTAGGAAGTTATATTAGAGATGTTATCAAATTAAATAAAAATAATTTTAAAGTATTTGGTCCTGATGAAGCTTTATCTAATCGTTTAAATAAAATTTTTGAAGTAACTAAAAGAAAATGGAATGCTGAGGTTAATGCTCGAGATGAATTTTTAGCCTGTGATGGTAATGTCTTTGATAGTTTTTTATCCGAGCATATGTGCGAAGGAATGCTTGAAGGGTATTTATTAACAGGTAGATATGGGTTTTTTCATAGCTATGAAGCATTTATAAGAATTGTTGATTCCATGGCGAGTCAACATGCTAAATGGTTAAAAGTATCGAAAGAGATTCCTTGGCGTGCTCCGATTGCTTCTTTAAATTATATATTAACTAGTCATATCTGGCAACAAGATCACAATGGCTATACCCATCAAGATCCTGGTTTTCTAAATCATTTAGCAACTAAAAAAGCTGATATAGTTAGAATGTATTTCCCTATTGATGCTAATACATTACTTTCAACTTTTGATCATATTATTCAAACAAAAAATTATATTAATGTTGTTATTGCTAGTAAGCATCCAAGTATTGAATGGCTTAACATGGACGATGCCGTTAAACATTGTGAAAAGGGAATTGGTGTGTTTAATTGGGCCTCAAATAATCCTCAAAATCCGGATATTATTTTGGCATGTGCTGGAGATACGCCTACTTTAGAGACTATCGCTGCTGCTAAAATCTTAAAAGAAAATTGTCCAGGTATTAAAACAAGAGTTATTAATGTTATTGATTTAATGCGTCTTCAAAGTAATAAAAAACATCCTCATGGTTTAAAAGATCGAGAATTTGATCAATTATTTACTAAAGATAAACATGTTATTTTTGCTTTCCATGGTTATCCTAATTTAATTCATGAATTAACTTATAATAGATCTAATCATAATATTCATGTTCATGGTTATCAAGAAGAAGGTACTATTACAACTCCTTTTGATATGCGGGTTCAAAATAAAATTGATCGTTTTAATTTAGTTTTAGATGCTTTAAAATATGTACCTGAAACAGAAGATGTAATTAAAACTAAAAACTTAATGAAGAAAAAATTAAAGATGCATGAAGAATATATTATCAAAGAGGGAATAGACTTAGAAGAGATACGTAATTGGGAGTTATAATGAATATATATGATTTTGATAATACAATTTTAAAGGGAGATTCTTCTATTAAATTTATCAAGTATTCTTTAATAAGACATCCTTTATTAGTTATAAAAAGCTTCTTAAAAGCTTTTAAAGAATGTGTTAAATTACTTTTTAAAAAAAGTAATTTAGGTTTAATTAAAAGTGAATTATTTAGTTTTGTTAAAAATCTTAATGATTTTGATAATTATATTAATAATTTTATAATAAAAAATCAAAGATATGTTAAGAATTTTTATTTAGAACAACAAAGTGATAATGATGTAGTTATATCTGCTTCTTTTGATTTTATTATTATTCCTTTTTGTAAGTCTTTAGGAATAAAAAATATTATTGCAACTAAATATGATGTTAAAAAAGGACACATTATTGGGAATAATTGTAAAGGTGAAGAAAAAGTTAAAAGATTTCATGAGTTATATCCTAAAGCTTTAGTTAAAAATGCTTATTCTGATTCTTTAAGTGATATACCTATGTTTAATCTTGCCAAGAATGCCTATTTAGTTAAAGATGATGAATTAATTTTATATCATCATTAGGAGTCTTTATGAAAAAAGTTTTATTAATTATAAGTATAGTTTTAATATTAATTATTTTAACAAGTTATATAGTCATTAAAAATAGGTCTTCTATAACTAATAATAAAATTAATGAAGAGGTATCTAAACCCAAAGAAGAAAATCAATATTTTGATGATAACCCTATTGTAATTGGTTTATATCAAAAAAATAAAACAGCAAGAAAGCTTATTAAAGAATATACTCATGAATTTACATATCATGAAGATATTGTAGAATTAGAAGTTTATTATACTAATGAATTAACTATAAAAAATACTAATCAAAAAGAATTATTTGATTATTATCGTTCTAATTATGAAAAAAGTAATGATTATAAAATTGGCTATTTTATTAGTTTTAAAACTAGTAGTGAAGAATTTAATCAGACTATTTTAAGTCCCAAAGATACTTTAATATTTTATGATTATTTAGAATTATATTTATATGATGATTATCATAGAGAAAAAGGAGAATGGTATAGTCATACTACTGAAGATGATTATACAAGCGATACTATTTTAACATCTATTAAATTAACGGCTGGAAAAAAAGTAGATGAAGTAATAGAAGATGTTACTATAAGTGCTTTTACTTATAATGATGAAGAAGATTTTTTAAATAATTTATATCGTGGTAATTCCATATATACTGTGACAATAAAAAAGTAATATCGAATTTTATATTACTTTTTTCTTTTAAATAATCTAATTAGACAAATTATAATTATTATAAATAAAATTATATAAGGTATTATATACCAATATTTTATTTTATTATCTTCCTTCATATTTTTATCATCTTCTTTTTCGAATACCTCTTCTTTAATAATATCCTTTCTTAATGTTAAATGTTCAAACATATCATTTTTTATCTCATCAATTCCAACTTCGGTATAATATAATCCAAATTCATTAGGGGAATATGTTTTAATATCAGTAGATTTAGTATACTCATTATTTTTCCCATTAATCCAAGATGTAAACCAAGTCCATTGTTGACTTAAATGTTTACTATAACCTTTTTTAGAAACTTCATAAGCTGTTAATCCGTTGAAATAATCTAAAGGAGTATCATAATCCATAATAATTTTATTATCTTTATATAAATGTAAATAAACCTTAAGAGGACTCCATAAACCATATTTTTGATAAGAATCTTCATCATAATTTTGATCATTAGCCTTAATAATTGCTTGTTTTAGTATATAAGTATTTAAAATATGTTGTCCATGACTATATTCACCTAATTCATCATGGCCTACAATTACAAGAGGTTTAAATCTTCTAATCATTTCTACTTGAAAAGCTAAAGCATCTTCTTCTGATAAATTACTTTTTTCTAAATTTTTAATAGCTCCATCTAATGTTTCACTCCAAGCATCAGGAATAATCCCAATAATGGGATAATTTCTAATTCCAACTTCATATAACCCATGTAATTGTTCATGCAATCTTTTGGGATCATTAAAGTGATTAGTAAAATAAACAACTTCTATATTTGCACCCTTGGCTACATATGTAGGAAGTAAACCCAAAAAGAATAATTGCTCATCATCACTATGTGTCGATAAAAGCATTAAATCAGCTTCTTCACAAGGAGGATTCCATACTTCTACATATTCTGGTAATATTCCTTTAGATAAAACATAAATATCAGCAATTTTAACATCTTCATCATATTTTATTTTTAAATTTTTTTCATCATTAATTTTAATATATTCATGTAAAAAATTATTTTGGCCAATTTTAATTCCTTTATTATTACCATTTATAATACCTGTTTTACTTTCTATTTCATACACAATATATAAAGCATCAATTTCTTCCTTACTAGAAATATTTATTGTCTCATCTTTTTTAATATTTAAATAAGTTTTTTCATTATTATCAATAATTTTATTATTAATATTATCTTCATTTAATTTAATTGTAACATCACTAGTTATATCTTTACCATAAACAAAAAGAGGAAATAACAAGCTAAAAATTAGAAATACCTTTTGCATACTGCCTCCATTTATATAGTAATTATATAATACAAATCCTCTCTTGACAAACAATAAATCGTTTGCATTTTTAGAAAAAAAGATTATAATAATATTAAATTCGGGGAGGTAATATGTCTTTTTTAAATATTAATTTAAATTGGTATCGTAACTTTTATTATGTCGCTAAATATGGTAATTTCACTAAAGCGAGTGAATATATCAATATTTCTCAATCAGCTTTAAGTATAAGTATTATTAAATTAGAAAAAGAATTAAATACTAAACTATTTTTTAGAAATAAATCTGGTTTACAACTAACCAATCAAGGAAAAGAATTATTTAAAAAATTAGAAGATATAAACAATATTATAAATAATAATACAATTAAAGAAGAAATTAATATAGGTTGTTTAAGATTTATTGCTGATAATTATCTTGATGATGTAATAATAAATTTTAAAAAAAATTATCCCAAAATTAATATAAAATTTGATTTTTCTAATGATACAGAATTATTTCAAAAACTAAAAAAAGGCGAATTAGATATTTTAATTTGTCGTTATCCTTTATTTTATAAATTTGAAAGCTTTATAAAAGTTGAAAAAATAATTGATGTTAAAAATGTATTTGTTTGTTCTAAAGAATTTTATAATCAAAATAAATTAAATATTGAAGATAAAAATTTTAATTTTCCATTAATATTACCAAATAGTTCTGAAAAAAGAAGAATTATTGAAGAATATCTTGTTAATAAAAATATTAATTTTCATGTTCCAATTGAAATACCTAATTCTTTATTATTAAAAAAATTAATATTAGATAGTATGGGAATAGGTTATATTAATTTAAAATCGGTTTTAAATGAAATAAAAGAAAATAAGCTTATTCAATTAGAACTTTTTAATGATGCCCCAATTGACAATATAACTATTATTTATAATTATCAAAATACGAATAATATTATATTAGATTTTACTAAAATATTAAAAGATGTATTAAAAAAATAAATAGTAACTATTTAAAAGTTCTATTATACATTTTAATTTTTATATGTTAATATCAT
Source organism: uncultured Bacilli bacterium (assembly GCA_947631365.1). GTDB lineage: Bacteria > Bacillota_I > Bacilli_A > RF39 > UBA660 > SIG200. The sequence continues at coordinate 8,070 of CANRLB010000011.1, forward strand.
TTTAAAGAGGTGATATTATGTTGAATATTTCAATGTTCTTAATTAGTATCATTTTCTCAGTGCGATAAGGTTTTAAAAACTTTATCGCTTTTTTATGAAAGAAGGTTTAAAGACGTTGCTCGAATATTTTAAAAAGTTAGCTGAAGATTACCATGTATCACTAGATAATGTTTTATCGATTGCCTTAAATCGTTATGGAATTATTTTAAAAGATACAACAGAAAATCGTTTAAGGTTCAATCTTCAATTTAATGAACAATCATCAAAGAATTATTTTGCTGTTTGTGTTAATACGTATTTATTATCACCTTTTGAATTAAAAGATAATATTTTATTTCTTGAAAATGAAGAAATAGCTAAAGTATCTGATATTGAAAAAGATACATGTACGGCGACATATTTTCGAAATAATAAAAAAGTAATAACTTTTAATTCTAATTCTCGAAGTAAATGTGCTGGTTGTAAATTTTGCGGCACTTATAGTTTAAGCGAAGATGATTCATATGATTTTAGCCAAAAAGAAAATGTTATTAATTATTTTCAAAATTTATTAAAAGCCAATAATATTAATGGTATGGAAAATATTGAAAACGTGACAATATGTACTGGGTGTTTTAATAATGAAGATGCTTTAATCGATCATTTATTAGTAGTAAATTCAGCTTTTAAAGATATGAATTTTAGTGGAAGTCTTAATTATATTGGCTCTCAACTTAGAGATTATTCTAAAATAAAAGAATTAGCTAAAACAATAAATAATTTTGGCCTTTATTTAACAATTGAAAAATTTTTAGATCGAGAAAAATTTATGCGTTTAGAAAAATCTAGTTTAACATTAGAAAAAGCCAAAGATTTATTAGAATATTGTTCTTCTTTAGGCCTTACAACCACATTCTTGTATATTTTAGGATTAGATCCTTTAGAGGCCATTGAAAAATATTTTATATATTTTAAAGATAGTATAAATAAATTTCCTATTATACAAATATTTCAAGATTATACAAAAGAACAAGAAAAATATCGTATTGAAGATGCTAAAGATATAGAATATTATTTAAAAGCAAGAAAGATATTAGATAAAACATATTCTAATTTAGATAAGAAATTATGGGAATGTTTTCGAAGTCTATATTTTACTGATGATAGTTATAATTTGGAGATTAAAAGATGAATTTTCAAGAACAGATAAAAAATTACTTCTATGCTGTTAATTCTTTAAGTATTAATTTAATGTATATTAATGAATATTTAGATTTAACTAATTTAAAAAAATATAATCCAGGACATTTAGGCACTAGTATGAATATGAATTTTATTTTAGCTAATTTATACTATTATTTAAATAAAAATTCCTTAAAGAGTCAAATAATTATCGGAGCAGGACATGCAGGTTTATCTTTAATAAGTAATCTTTTCTTAAGTGGAACATTATCTAAATATTATCCTAAATATTCTTTAGATAGAAAAGGGGTAAATAATTTAATAAAAGATTTTGGAGGTATAATTCGAAGTGAAATTAATCCCCAATACCCAGATACAATATATGATGGAGGTGAACTTGGTTATTCTCTTGCCACAGCATATGGCTATGCTATTTCTAATTCTTCTGTCGATATTATTCCATGTATCATTGGAGATGGAGAATGTGAAACAGCTACTTTATTATCATCGTGGCAGTTAAATAAATTATTAACTCCTCAAAGTAAAGTATTGCCAATAATTAATTTAAATGGTTTAAAAATGGGATCTAATTCTTATTTAAAAAATTTTAATAATGAAGAATTAATAAATTTTTTTAAAATATTTGGTTATGAAGTATTTATTGTTGATGCAATAAATAATAATTTAGAAAATAGTATTAATGATTTTCAAAAAGTTTTAAATTTAACTAATAATTATTCTAATCCTTTAATTATTGTTAAATCCTTAAAAGGCTTTACTTTACCAGAGTGCTTAAATTATACTTTTGAAGGTAATGTATTTGTTCATAAAAATCCTTTATCAAGTATTGATAATTTAAGCAAAATTACAATTATAAAACAATTTTTAGAAAAATATTATGTTGATATATTTGATAAATATGATAATCTATTACCATTTTTTCAAAATTTTCAAATTGAATGTCCTAAAATTTTTTCTAAATCTATTAAAAGTAATTCTAATATAAATGATAACTTATCTAATATAGAACAATTAGAAGACTATTTAAATTCTATATTAAAAAATAATGATGGCAAAATATTTTCTCCTGATGAATTATTTTCTAATATGTTAGGTAAAAATTCTTTATATACTATAGAATTACTTAACGAAAATGTTTTACAAGGTTTATATCAAGGCTTTATAAAATCTGGTAATATAGGTTATTTTATTTCATATGAAGGATTTATGCCTATTATAGATAGTATGATTGCTCAATATTATAAATACTTATATCAAAAAAAATTATTTCCTATTTCCCCACCAAATAATTGTTTAAATTATATTTTAACCTCAACTTATTCAGAAAATACCTATTCTCATCAAAATCCCAGTTTTGTTAATTCTATTATAGATAAAGATGATTTATTTTATAATATATTTTATCCAAAAGATGGAAAGAGTTTAATCCAATGTTTAGAATATACTAAAGATTTTAAAGATATGATAAATGTCTATATAACTTCTAAAAGACATACTAAAAAATATCAAAGTAGTAATGAATATAAAAGGATTGAAGTAATTATTGATTCCGAGTTACCAGATATAATATTATGTGCAACGGGAGATTATATGTTAGATTTAATGATGGAAGTATATAATAGATTAAAAGATAATTATCATGTAAAAATACTTTATATTACTGAACCAAAAATATTAGATAATAAAAGTAAAAATAGTTTAAGTGATGATGAAATTAATTTTTATTTTAATTCTAATATTCCTGTTATTTATGGCTTTATGGGTTATCCTAGTACTATTAAGTCATTATTATATAATATAAATAAAGATGTATCAATATTTGGTTATGATGAAAAAATAACATTAAATAGTAATGTAACTTTAAATAATGACTTAATAAATGATATACTTAATGTATCAAAAGATAAAATAAATAAAGATCAAAATAAAGTATTAAGGAGATAAAGATAATGAATAATGAAGAATTTTGGCAAGAATATTTAAAACAAGTTAAAGATAAATTAAAAGATTTATGTTCTAAAAAAAATCAATTACAGATTGATTTACATATTCATTCTAATTATAGTGCCGATGGTAAAGATCATATTAAAGATATAATAAATACGACCAAAAATTTAGGATTTGATGTAATAAGTATTACTGATCATGATACATTAAAAGCCTATGATGAAATTTATAATTATGTTAAAGATGGTTTAACAAATCCTATAATTGTTCCTGGAATAGAATTTACTATAGATAATGTTTCTTATCAGAGTCAATGTCATATTTTACAATTATTTGTTAATCCGAAAGAAAAAAGCATTCAAAATAACGTTAAAATTAATGAGCAAGCTATGTTTAAAAGAAGTAAAATTCAATTTAAAAGACTTAATGAAAATAAAGCAATAAAAGAAATATTAAAAAAATATAATTTAGAAATTTCTTATGAAGAATATTTAAATTATATAAATAAAAATAATTTAATTTGTGAATATGATACATTATGTGAATATTTAATAAGTAAATTTAAGCCTCAACATATAACTAATTATGAAATACTTGATTTATTAGAAAAATATAATAAATTAGATATTTATATAGATCGAAGAATGTATAAAGAAAAAAGATATGCCAAGTTAAGAGAAAAATATATAGTATCAAAAGAAAATGATTACAGTGTCAGATTTTTGCTTTCCATGCTTGCGGTAAGAGAAGTAGATGATGATTGGTGGCCAGGACCATCTTCGGGAAGTATTTCTGTAAATTCATATGGTCAAATTAAAGTAGAGGAGTTAAATAAAACATATAATGCCTACTTTGCTCATCCAACAGAAAGTAAATTAGATGTTGTTAGAACAATAATAGAAAATAATCCCAATATAATAGGATTAGAATTAAATACGAGAAATAATTATAATGATATAAATAATTTTTATAAATTATTAAAAGAACAAAAATTATTATTAACTATTGGTTCAGATAGTCATGATTGTTCTTTAAAATTTTACAAAGATTTAGATTTTTACAAAATTAATAGTGAAGATTTCCTTAAATTAATTAAATAAAGGGAGAGCTTATGGAAAAAATTGATTTACATTTACATACAAATTTATCTGATGGTAATTTATCAGTAGATGAATTAATTAAATTAGCAATACAGAATAATTGTTATAAAATTGCTATAACTGACCATGATATTGCTAATTCATTTGAGGAAAAAGAGCAAAAATATAATATTGACATACTTTCAGGGGTAGAAATTAATACTTCAATAACGAATCTTCATATAGTAGCTCTTGGTATAGATGATGTTCTAAAGTTTAATTCAGAATTAAGAGATTATCGTTTATTAAATGAAAAAATATGTCTAGAAGTTATTAGCTTGTTAGAAAGGGATGGCTATGATATATCGGTTTATAAAATATTAAAATTTATTTATGAAAATAAATTAGATGCTAGAATTATAGATAAAAGAGTATTAGTTAAATATTTAATAAGTAAAAATTATGTTTCAACAGTATTAGAGGCATATCAAAAATTAATTGGTAAAAAACAAAAATATTATGTTCCGAGTTATAAACTATCACCAGAAGAAACAATTAAATTAATCGATTCTTATCATGGTATTTCTATATTAGCTCATCCCAATATTTTAAATTATGATGATAAATCATTGGAAAAATTAATTGAATATTTAGCTAAAGTTGGTCTTGATGGTATAGAAATAAAAAATTATAAAATGAATTTACAATATAATAATAAATACTTAGAATTAGCTAATAGATATGCTTTAATAACTACTGTAGGTTCTGATTTTCATAATCCATTAACTGATAAAATAGGAATTTCTGTAGATGAAGATGTCTTTAGGAAAGTATTAAAAAAAATAAAAGACAAACATAATTGAATTAGTTAATAAAATCATGTTATAATTTGACTAGAAAGAGGAGAAAAATGGCATTAAAAAGAGGAATAGTAGAATTAGAACCATATAATGAAAATTGGGAAAAAGATTATGAAAATGAGAAGAAATTATTAGAGATGGTACTAAAAGATTATATAAGGGAAATACATCATGTGGGAAGTACATCTATTAAAGGATTATATGCTAAACCTGTGATTGATATTTTAATTGTAATAGATAGTTTAAAAGATATTGATAAAATAGAAGAAATATTAAAAAATTATGATTATGAAAATCGTGGTCAACAAGGTGTAGATGATAGATATTTCTTTGCTAAAGGTGGTGAAGAGGCAAGAACACATTATATTCATTTTGTTGAACCAAAAAGTAAAACATATTATAATCAATTATATTTTAAAAAATATTTAATGGAACACGAAGAGTATAAAGAAAAATATTGTAATTTAAAAAAAGAATTAGCTTTAGTTTATGCTTCAGATAGGCCAAAATATACCCAAGGTAAAAATGAATTTATTACTAATGTTATAAAGCTTGCTAAGGAGGAATATGATGATAAAACTGATATCGTTTGATATTGGGGGAACATTAATTTTAAATGAAGATAATAATGAATATGATATTAAGTCTTTATCATCTATAATAAATAAACCGTATGAAATTGTAAGAAAAGTTTATAAAAATATTTTTCAAAAAAAAATAGGAAGTTTAAAAGAATTAGTTTATGATTTTTGCAAAGTATTAGAAATAGAAGTAACAGATGAATTAATAAATTTTATTAAAAAAAAGTATGAAAATAATAATGTAATTATTAATCAAGATGTTTATAATGTTATTGAAAAATTAAAAGAAGAAGGATATCAAGTAATTTTATTTTCTAATAGTAGTTGTTTACAAAATAAAAATATTCCTATTGAATTAGTTAAATTATTAGATGGTATATTTTATTCATATGATTTAGGATATACTAAAAGCGATGAAGAAAGTTATCGATATATAGAAGAAAAAATGAATTGTTTACCCAATGAAATATTACATATTGGCGATAATTTAAATAGTGATTATTTAAAACCAATTGAATATGGTTGGCAAGCATTATATTATGGCATAACAAAAGATGAAAACATAAAAAGTATTAGAGAAATAGAGGAAATATTTAATTATTTGAACATTAAAGTTAAATAAACTGTAAGGGGGTAATCACAATAACAAAAGAAGAAGTATTTAAATATGAAAAAGAAAGATTAGATAAAGTTATAGAAATAATAAATAAAAGAATAGCTATTGCTAAAGAAAATTTTTCTAAGCAAGAACATTTTATTATTGGTTTTAAAGAAGGACAAAGAGGTACGCAATTTAATCGTCAAGCTTTAATGAGCATGTATGCAACTGAAATTAATAATTTAGAAAGTGTAATAGCTAATCCTTATTTTGGCCGTTTTGAATTTAAAAATAAAGAAAATGGGGAAGTAAGTTTAATATATATTGGCAAAAAAGCTATTGCTGATGAAAATGGAGAAAGTATTGCTTATGACTGGCGTAGTCCTATATGTTCAATTTATTATGATTTTAATATTGGACCAGCTGAATATTCGTTTAAAAATCATAAATTTAAAGGAGAAATATTAAGTAAAAGACAAATAATAATTAAAGATAAAGTTCTTCAAAGTGTATCAGAAGAAGATGTACTATCTAATAATGATATATTAATTAAATATCTAGAAGAAAATTTAGATGCTAGATTAAAAAGTATAATAGCTACTATTCAAAGAGAACAAAACCAAATTATCAGAAGACCTATTTATTTAAATAATATTATTGAAGGAGTCGCAGGAAGTGGTAAAACAACTGTCGCACTTCATCGTATAGCTTATTTATTATATAATAATGCTAAAAATATTAGTGAACATGAATTTATGATTTTAGGACCTAATAAATATTTCTTAAATTTTATTTCTGATTTATTACCAGATTTAGATATAAAAAATGTTAAACAAATGACTTTTGAAGATCTAGTATCAACTTTATTAGGCAAAGTAAAATATTCAAGTAGAAATATTACATTAGAAAAAGTATTAAATAATTTAGAAGATACTGAAGTAATAAAATATAAAAGTTCTTTAGAATATTTACAAGCATTAGAAAAATTTATTTATGACTATATAAAAGATAATTTACAAAAAGATATAGAATATAACGGAGTAGTTTTATGTAAAAAAGAAAAACTAAAAATAATATATGATGATTGTGTTAATACTAATAAAAGTTATATAGAAAAAATTAATTTATTTATTAAAAATTTAACTAAAGAAATAAAAACAAATGGTGAAGATATAAGTCATTCTTTATGGTTAAATTATAGAACTGAATTTTTATCATTACCTAAAGATAGTATTAGACGTCAAGAAATTTTAGAATTGCATAATGAAATGAGTAGTGAAATAAAAAAAGGCTGTCCAAATACTATTAAAAATTATTTTAAATTTATTAAAATTAATCCACTTGTTTTATATAAAGAATTTATTAAAAATTTAGATAAATATACTGATAAAGATATTACAAGTATTCAAAAATATATTTTAGCTAAATTAGATAAAAATAATATATCTTATGATGATTTAGCACCACTTTTGTTATTAAATTATTATATTAATGGGGCAGATCAATTTAAAAATTATGCCTATCTTGTTATTGATGAAGCTCAAGATTTAAGCCAAGCTCAATTTTATGTTTTAAAAAAATTATTTCCAAAAGCTAATTTTGATGTTTTTGGTGATATTAATCAATCAATTTATAGTTATGAAGGAATAACTAATTGGCAAGAATTAAATAAGAATATTTTTAATAATAATGCTAGTGAACTTCTTTTAAATACAAGTTATCGTATAACAACGCAAATATCTGATGTTTCTAATGAAGTTTTAAAAACATTAGATAGCCCTTTAGCAGATTGTGTAGCAAGAAGAGGTTGTGATGTATCTTTTAAAGAAACTTCAAATAATGGATTAACAACATTATTATGTGAAATAAAAAGTTTATTAGATAAAGATTATAAAACGATTGCTATAATTTGTAAAAACGAATTAGAAGCTAAAAATTTATATAAGAAATTATCTAGTAAAGGAATAAGTGTTAATTTAATTAATGAAAAAAATGAAGAATATAGGGGTGGTTTATGTATAATACCAACTTATTTAGCTAAAGGATTGGAATTTGATGCAGTTATATTAAATAACGCTAATGATATAAATTATCCCGATAATGAAATAGATATGAAATTATTATATGTTTCTATTACCAGAGCCATGCATGAATTAGTAATTAATTATGAAAAAGAATTAGCACTACCATTAAAAAATTATTTAAATAATAATATTAGATTAACAAGAAAAAATTAATTATTATTTATATTTAAAAAATAATATAAAATCAAAACTAAATATAATTATTCTTAGAAATTTTGCATAAAGATTAGTAGAGGTGTAAAATGAAAAAGATAATAATATTATTTAGTTTTTTCTTTATCTTTCCTTTTAGTGTTAAAGCAGTAGATATAACTGAATATAGCGAGAGTGCTATTTTAGTTGAGCCCACAACAGGTAAAGTTTTATATGAAAAGGATGCCGATACTAGAAGAGCTCCAGCTAGTATGACTAAAATAATGAGTATGATTTTAATTATGGACGCCATTAGCAATGGTAATTTATCTTTAGATGATAAAGTAATGATTTCTGAAAATGCGTCTTCCATGGGTGGAAGTCAAGTTTATTTAAATACGGGAGACTCTTATAAAGTTGAAGAACTTTTAAAATCCATTGCTATTGCTAGTGCTAATGATGCTGTCGTAGCTATGAGTGAAAAAATTGCTGGTACAGAAGAAAAATTTGTTGAAATGATGAACAATAAATGTCAAGAACTTGGTTGTACTAATACTAATTTTATGAATCCCCATGGTTTAGATCAAGATAATCATTATAGTAGTGCTAGAGATATGGCTCTAATGGCTACTTATTTAGTTACCAAACATCCTGAAATTTTAAACTACACAAGTATTTATGAAGATTACTTGCAAAAACCCGATGGTTCAAATACCTGGCTAGTAAATACTAATAAATTAGTTAGATTTTATAAAGATGTTGATGGCCTTAAAACAGGTTTTACATCTACTGCTGGTTATTGTCTAACTTCCACGGCTAAAAAAAATAATATGCGTTTAGTTGGAGTAGTAATGGGTGTTGATTCACCAGATAATAGAACTAGTGATACAGTTAAAATGCTTAACTATGGTTTTAATACTTACAAATTATCTGTTATTTATGAAAAAAATAAAGTTATTGATGAAATTAGAGTTGAAAAAGGCAAAGATGAAAGAGTAGAAATTGTTTTAATGGATGATGCCACAGAACTTTTAAATATTAATGATGCAGCTAAAAATTATACAATTAATATTAAAACTAATAAAATAAAAGCCCCGATAAAAAAGGGTGAAAAAATTGGAACAGCCCAAATAATTGATAATAATGGTAATGTTATCACCGAAGTCGGAATAACAGTTAAAAAAGATGTTTTAAAAGCCAATTTATGGGATTATTTTAAAAGAAATTTAGATATATTATTTTCTGGTAAAAAAATTTATAAATAATTCTTATGTTAAATATGTGTTAAATAACTATTTTACTTAAAATTATCCTTAAGTAATAATGATATAATAATTTTATGGAGTAGATTATGACAAGTATTAATAAAAATAAAAGGAAAAAAAGAATATTCAATAAAATTATAACTATCTTATTACTTATTTTTATTTTAATTTTATTTAGTACAATTATCTTTTTAAATGTTTTATCTTTTAAAAATACAATAATTATCTTTTTAATGGTTTTATTAATTTCATTTGGTCTTGTACTATGTAATTTTAGTAAAAAGAAAGGTTTTAGAATAATAGGTTATTTCTTTAGTCTTATTTTAATTATAATTTCTTTAATTATAGAAATTTATTTATGTAATACATTAGGTTTTATTTTTGGAGCCACTAATAATCATTATATATTAAGAAATTATAATATAATAGTATTAGAAAATGGTAAATATCAAGATCTTGCAAATTTAAATAATGAAACTATTGGTATATATAATAATGATAATAATTTAAAAAGGAAAATAAATAAAAAAATAGATATTAACTATAAAACTTATAAAAACAAAGATGATTTAATAGAAGCTCTTTTAGAAGAAGATGTTGCATCAATTATTTTAGAAGATATGGAATTAGATTTAATTAATGAAATAAATCCTGATACATATAAAAAACTAAAAAGTATTTATAAAATAGAAATTAAAGAAGATGTTAGTAGTATAAAAAATGATATAGATATTAATAAAGATACTTTTAATATTTATATAAGTGGTATAGATACCTATGGTAATATTAATGCTGTATCAAGAAGTGATGTTAATATTTTAGTAAGTGTTAATCCTAAAAAAGAAAAGATTCTTCTTACTTGGATACCTAGAGATTATTATGTTGATATTGGTGAAGATTTAAATGATAAATTAACTCATACTGGTATGTATGGTATAAATAAATCAATAAAAGCTGTTGAAAATTTATTAGATGTAAAGGTTAATTATTTTGTTAAAGTTAATTTTTCATCAGTAGTTAAAATTATCGATATTTTAGAGGGAATATCAGTTTATAATGATGAAACATTTACAACTAATGAAAATATTACTTTTGAAAAAGGTAACATATTTTTAAATGGAGAAGAAGCTCTTTCTTTTGTGAGAGATAGAAAGCATGTTACTGGTGGAGACTTAGGACGAGGAAAAAATCAAATAAAAGTTTTAGAAGCCACTATTAAAAAAGTTTTATCAAAAGAATTATTAAAAAAATATAATAAATTATTAGATTCTTTAGAAGGTTCATTTGTTACTAATATAGATCAATCACAAATTTTTAGTTTTGTTAAAAGAGAACTTATAAAAAAAAGAAATTGGTCTTTTGAAAGTAATATTTTAACTGGAACAGATGATAGAAGATATACATATTCAGTTTCTAGTCAAACCTTATATGTTATGATTCCTAGTGAAGAATCAATAAATAATGCCCAAAGTAAAATAAAAGAAGTTCTAAATTAAATCTTAGAACTTCTTTATATATTCAAGAATATCTTTATCTTTAATTTCCAATATTTTAACTAATTTTTTAAATGTTTCCATTGAGGGTTTTCTTTCACCGCTTTCAATTCTTTGGATAGTTCTTGTATCTAATTCTGTTAATTCTGCTAATTTTTCTTGGGTATATTTTTTAGCTTTTCTATATTCTTTAAACATTATTTCACCTACGGCAATTATGTCATAATTATATTTTCTTTCCAACGGCACAAATGTCGTATTTTTTGTTGACCAAGAAAATTGTAAATGATATAATTTAAATGTGACAATAATGTCGTATTATAAAAGGAGTATATCTATGAAAGAGAATAAAAAGAATAAAGTAATATTAATAATAGTAATAATAATGTCACT
>CANRLB010000012.1 GCA_947631365.1 uncultured Bacilli bacterium
GACTGCTAGAGTTGCTGCTAAAAACTCAGGATATGGGGTTTAAAAAATAATTATGTATTTAAAATCACTTCGGTGATTTTTTTTATGGACTAAATAGTAGGGTTTTGATATAATATAAAAGAAGAGAGTTGGAATTATGAAGAAAAAAATTTTTATCTTTGTCTTTGCGTTGATATTATTTTTTTGTCTATTAAATATTACTTTTGCAAAATCTGTAAGTTGTACTTATGGAGATACTGTATCTGTTATAGTAGGAATTGATGCAAATAGTAATTTAATAACTTCAAAAAATGATAAAAATCCAGTAACATATAAATTTGATTCTATTTCGTCTGGAGCTTTTATTCAAAGTAATGGCGATTATTATTGTCCTGAAAAAATAACTTATACGTTATCTTATAATTCGTCAAGTAGAATGAATGATTATGTTTTTTCTTTTATTTCTTCTGATAATTATCCCAATACTTTAAGCTTATTTGCTTCATCAATTGATAATGCTAAAACAAATAATGAAAAAGTTATTAGTAAATCATGTGCTTATGGTTCAACTGGAAAATATATAATAAATTATTATAATGATGGAACGATTGGACCCGGTGATAATAGTTACGGTATTGCTGCTGACTTTCCCAAAAGTGGTGATTGTTTAGACGCGATTTACCTTTGTCCAGGTCCAGTAATTAATAAGAATAATCAGACTAATTGTACTAAATTAAGTTCTTTCAATGAAAGTTTTGTTCAAACAGATCCTAAACCATCAACTAGTGGACAAGCTGGTGGTTCAACAGGACAAACAAGTGGTGCCGCTTCAGATCCAACTATCCAAGATTGTGGTTCATTATTAGGATCTCCAGATAATCCCTCAGCTCCTGCTTTTTATTTAAATAAGGCTTTCAGTATGATGAGATATGCTGCGATTATCATTTTAATTGTTTTTTCAATATTTGATTTTGTCGGAGCTCTTAGTTCTAATGATGAAGCTGCTATCAAAAAAGCTGTTAATAAAACTATAAAAAGGGCAATAATATGTGTAATTATCTTTTTATTGCCTTTGTTAATAAAAGTTATTCTTAAATATTTAGATGATCGAGCAACTGATTTGTGCGGTATAGGGGAATAGAAAGAGGGGAAATATATGGACGATCAAGATCAAAGAGCTTATTTAATTCCTGCTAATACTAAAAAGTCTCAATTGATATTAGGTTTTTTTACTCCGATTGATTTAGCAATATTTGTTGTTGGATGTGTAGTATCGTTAATATTGTTATTGTTATTTAGTAATAAGAGTAATTTAAGTTTATTAATTATGATGCTGTTACCTGCACTAATATCTACTTTTTTAGTAATGCCTGTTCCTCATTATCATAATGTTTTACAACTTATTAAAAATATTTATCGTTTTTTTACAAATAGAAGAATTTTTTATTGGAAAGGGTGGAGTATTTATGAAAGATTCAACTCAAACGACAAATAATTCTAAATTTACAGAAAATTGGCTACCAGTTAAACAAATAATGAATGGAATGATTCAATTAGAAAGTGGTTATTATGTTACAGGAGTAAAGATAAGACCTAAAAATATTTTTATTTTAGATAGTGCTGCTCAAGATACCATGGTTTATAATTTAAGAAATTTTTATAATACGATAGATTATGAATTTTGGCTTGTAATAGCGGATAGACCAGTAGATATTAATTTGTATTTAGCTGAATTACAAAAAATGTATAATAATACTACGAACAATGAAATAAGAAAAATTATTTTGCAAGATATTAGTAAAGCAAATAGTTTCATGAGCGAAGAATATAATGTAGTTGATACGGAATATTATCTACTTTTCCAAGAAAAAAAATTAGAAATTTTACAAAAGAAATTACATAATATGATAAGTGGTCTTGCTAATTGTGGATTACAAGCTAGCCAAACAAGTAATAATGATTTAAGAGTTATTTTAGATAATTTATTAAATGGTGGCGAATCGATAAATTTTGGAACGGTGATGAGTTAATGAATATAAAAAGTGAAATAGCTCCAAGAGGCATGGAGTTTAAACCTACAGAATTTAGAATAGGTGGAAAATATTCCACTATAATGACTATTGTTTCTTTTCCTAAGAATATTTATTTGGGATATTTATCTGATATTACAAATATTTCGGGAGTTAAATTAGTAATTAAACATATACCTATTCAATTTAGTGTTTTGCAAAAAATGATCAATAAAGAAATAGCTGATTTAAAAACTCGTTTTCAAACAGAAAGAGATCAAACTTTGCAAGAAAGAATTCGTCAAGATTATGAATCTTTGGAACAATTTGTAAGTATGTTAGCAGCGACTGATGCAAGAATTTTTGACTTTCAAATGCATTTGATGTTATCAGCAGATAGCAAAGAAGATTTAGATATTAAAAAGATGGAAGTTAAAAGCTATTTAAATGCTTTAGGAATGAGTGGAGTATCTCTAATGTTTGAACAAGAAAAAGTTTTAAAGAGTATTGTTCCTATATTTCCTAAACAAGATATTGAACAAAGAATTGGTACACCAATTCCTTCAATTACCATTGCTGCAATGTATCCATATATATTTGATAGTATAAAAGATCCGGGATTGTCTTGCTTATTTGGTGTTGATTTTTCTGGAGGAGTAGTTTTATTTAATCAATTTTTATATCAAATAAGAAATGAAAATAATCGTAATAACGCTAATATGATTTTACTTGGTACTTCTGGTTCTGGTAAATCTACTGCGGCTAAATTATTACTTAGAACGCATTTAAGAAATGGTTGTAAAATTGTAGCTATAGATCCTGAAGGGGAACTTGAAGATATGACATCTTTAATGGGTGGAGATTTTCTCGATCTTGGTAAAGGCGGCGAATTTGGGATGATTAATCCTCTTGAGATTGTCATGGATGTTGATGAAGAGGAAATAAATCAAGGCTTAGGTTATACGGTTTTAACAAGAACTTTACAACAATTAAAAGCTTTTATGAAATATTATAGTCCATCTATTGAAGATGATGTTTTGACTTTATTTAGTGAGGTAGTTCAAGATACTTATAAAAGATATAGAATAGATTTTGATACTGATTTTACTAAATTATCGAGAGAAGATTATCCAACATTTAATGATGTTTATGCAACCATTCAAGGAAGACTTGTATCAATGGTTGATGCAACACATGAAAGAGATGTTATGGAAAGACTAGAACTTAAAGTAAGACCATTAGTAAATGAATTAAAATTCTATTTTACTGGTCATACTACTATCCAAATTAATAGCGATTTTATTGTTTTTAATATTAAAGAATTAATGAATAGTGATGAAAATATTAAAAATGCGTTGTTCTTTAACATCTTAAAATATGCATGGGGTCTATGTCTTGAAAAAGATGTCAATACTGTTATGATGGTTGATGAAGCTCATGTACTTCTTGCTTCTCATAATGAACTTGGGGCTGAATTTTTAGCTCAAATTCAAAGACGTAGTCGTAAATATAATACAGGGACAATTATTATTACTCAACAACCATCAGATTTTGCTGCTCCGCAAGTATTAGTTCATGGTAAAGCAATTTTTGATAATGCAGCCTATTATTTAATTATGGGTTTAAGAAAGCAATCTGTTGATGATTTAGCTCAATTAATTGACTTAAATGAGAGTGAAAAAGAAAGTATTAAATATTATCCTCAAGGTCAAGGCTTATTTATTTGTGGTAATCGAAGGATGCGAATTAATGTTGTTGTTACCCAAGAAGAATTAGATTCATTTGGTTCTGGTGGTGGGTACTAAGAATAATAGATTTTTCTATTATTTTTTAGTTTAGGTGATTAGATGAATGTAGATTATGAACAAATAAAAAGTTTAATCAAGCAAAAAAATAATAATATTGATTTTGCATCTTTAACATATTTTACTAATTATTTTTATATTTTAGTTAAAGATAATTTAATACCTGAAAATGTTAGATTAGAAGATTTAATTGATAATGCGTTGTATTATGCTCAAAAAATTGAATTCTATGGTGAAAATCATTTTGTTTCTTTAGCACATGGCAAGGATATAAAAGGTTTAAGAGAATCTCTTAATAAAACAATTTATATTAGAGCTAATTTAGAAGAGCCTTTAAGAGAAATGATTGTCTATCATGAAATACACCATGCGACTCAAAGTAATAAAAAAAATGATAATGTGGGCATAAATCAGGTTGGTAATATAGGAAGATTAATAATGGAGGCTCAAACTCAGTATCTGGCGGAGAAAATATACTGTGAAATTC
Source organism: uncultured Bacilli bacterium (assembly GCA_947631365.1). Taxonomy (GTDB): domain Bacteria; phylum Bacillota_I; class Bacilli_A; order RF39; family UBA660; genus SIG200. The sequence continues at coordinate 4,281 of CANRLB010000012.1, forward strand.
ATCAAGTAGAATTTAAAGAGCGTTTAATACCTTCTACGGAATTACGAATGAGTAATAATGGATTAGTAAGATCAAAGCTCCATAATTACGAACTATATGATAATATGTTAACTAAATTAGCACTTATTTTAGGAGTTCCTAAAGATTATTTTGTTAAAATTAATTTTTTATATAGAGCTGGTTTAAAAGATTTAGAAGCAAAATATAAGATAGCTCAAGATAAATATCATTTACCTTATAATTTTTGGGATTTATTATATATCTTAGATTATATTTTTTGTGTTGATTTAATGGCTTATGAGGAAAATTTAGAAAAGGAAACAATCTTAAAAGGTGGCGAAACTCAAAATTTTTATGAAATTTATTTTAAGAGGAATGCTAAACTTTCTTTGGCTAACGAAAGAGCATTTATTAATGAATTTGATGTTAATAACTTTTTAGCTTTATTAGAAAATGCTGGGCCTTATCAAGAATTTGCTAAATATATTATTGATAATGAAAAAAGAGCTTTAATTGATGAATTTATAAAATCAAGTGAAAAAAAACTATAATAAATATTTTAGAGGTATTATGAATACAAGAATTGGTTTAATGGTTAAAAAATTTAATTTACTTAAAATAGGTTATGATTTTATGGGTTATTCTTTTCATAATAAAAAAGAATTATCTTATCATCATTTAATCGTTCCGAAAATAATTTCTAATGAACAAGGATATGGTAATGGGATTGAAGAATGGAATGGAGCTATATTAACTAAAAAAACCTCTCATGCGTATCTCCATTTAATTGAATTATATGATTATGATTGTTTTTTAAGTTTAACTTCTGAGATGCTAGATCAAATCTTTAAGGGCTATTTAGATGAAGAAAATCTTTATTATATTAATGAAATTTTAAATAGTTTTGAAAGAGAATATCAAAATGTTACTAATTGTAAAGGTAAACCTATAATTAAAGAAGAATACCAAAGAAGATTGTATAAAAAAAGATAAATAAACCATACTTTTAATAGGTGGTTTTATGCCGAATATTCATAGCAATATTTCCTTTGGTTTAGTAAATATTCCTATTATAATGAATCAAATTATTAAAAATAATGATACTTCATTTAATCAATTACATAAAACTTGTTTAAATAGAATTAATTATATTAAATATTGTCCTCATTGCAAAAAAGAAGTTAAAGAAAAAGATATTATTAAAGGATTTGAATATGAAAAAGATGATTATTTAACATTTTCTAAAGAAGAACTAGATAAGTTAAAGCCAGAGAAAAATAATGAAATAGAAATAGTATCTTTTATTGATATGAAAGAAATAGACCCCGCTTATTATGAAAGAAGTTATTTATTAAAAACGGAGAAAAAAAGTAAAGCTTATAGTTTATTTTGTGAGGCTTTAAAAAGATGTAGAAAAGTAGCTTTAGCTAAAACGGTTATTGGTAGTAAATTCTATTATTGTATCTTAAGATTTTCACAATATGGAATTATTATGACTACTTTATTTTTTAAAGAAGAAGTAATGCTGCCAGATGAAAAAATTGATTTAACTGTTAATGAAAAAGAACTAAAACTTGCTTTAAGATTAATTGAAGAAGAAAGTGGCAAATTTGAACCAGATAAGTATCAAGATGAATATCAAAATAATATTAAAGAAGCAATTACAGATAAATTAGATGGTAAACCACTTAAAGGAGTTAAAAAGAAAACGAAAAGACAAGTTAATGATTTAATGGAAGCTTTAGAAAAAAGTTTAAAGGGGAAAAAATGAATATTTGGCATAATAGAGAATGGGGACCAATGCTTTTAAAAGAAATAGATAAACCCTTTGATTCTAAAGATTATTTATATGAAATAAAGTTTGATGGAATAAGAGCAATTATTTTTGCTAGTCCAAAGAAAGTTTTAATTAAAACCAGAAATAATGTAGATGTTACCGATATCTATCCTGAGTTACAAAGTATTAAAGATATTGTTACACATAATACTATTTTTGATGGGGAAATCGTGGCTTTTCAAAATAATTTACCTTCATTTAGTAAATTACAGGAAAGAAGTCATTTAAAAAATAAAAATAAAATAAAAAAATTAAGTATTGAAGAACCTATTTGTTATGTGTGTTTTGATATACTATATGATAATAAAGATTTAACAAATTTAAAATTAACGGAAAGAAAAAAGATATTAGATAAAATAAAAGAAAATGATATTTTTATTAAAACTAAAAGTATTAATGAAAAAGGAAAGTTATTATTTAAAGAAATTAAAAAAGTTGGTTTAGAAGGAATTGTTGCTAAAAGAAAAGATAGTAATTACCAAATTAGTACAAGAGTTGATGATTGGCTTAAAATTAAGAATTTTAAAAAAGATATTTTTTATATTGGTGGTTACACAGAAAATGAAAATTCACCTGTTATCTCTTTAGCTCTGGGAGAATTTAAAAGAGAAAAATTATATTATGTTGGTAATGTATCGATGGCTAAAAAAAATCCTTTATATCAAAAAATAAAAATGTTGAAAACAAGAAAGTTATCAACATTTTGTGATTATGATAAAAAAGATTTAAATTATATTAATCCTAAATATAAATGTTCTATTTTTTATATGGAAAGAACTAAGAGTAATCATTTAAGACAACCTATATTTAAAAAAGAAATAAAATAATTATATCAAACTAATATCTAGACAAAATTCTTTGTCTTCCAATTAGTTCATAATTATTCCATCCTAAGCAATTGCTACCTTCTTTTTGGCCTAATTCATCTAATCCAATTTTGCAACTTCCGTTGGTACAATTTTCACAACATCTATTTTTTATTAATTGCTTTAAATATTCTCTTTCTTCTATAGATAATGAATCAGCTAATTTTATATAGAAGTCTTTAGGATTTTCAACAATTTTTTCAATGATATCTTCTAAAGTAGATGTTCTGGTAATTACTACAGCGGAAGTTTTTTGTTGAATCATTTCTTCAATTTTCTTATATTTATCTAATGTATTTTGATGTTCTTTTTCTATTGCCTCAATTTTCGTTTTAAAATCTTTATCTAAATATACTTTAATTAATTTTTGGTGAAGAACTTCATCGTTAGACTTACTAGCCGCAGTTAATGCTTCCTCAAAACTATTAAATACTTGATTTACAAAAATAGAATTAATACACTCAGAAGCCACAATAAATTCAGGAATTGTTGCTTTAAATTCCTCATAGTAGTTTGCATTTCGTTTATTATATAAAAAAACAACTTCATATTTAATTTCAAAAGTTCCATCACTAAAATAGTTTTTTCTTTCGCCAATAACATAGCATTTTGAGACAATATTTGCTACCACTCCATATTCTGGCTCTAATTCATTTAATCCATGACTCCAACCTACTTGTTCTTTAATTGGCATAACGGCATATTTTATTGGATATTTTAAATTTTCTTTATCTATCATCTTCAATTTTCCTTTGTATAAGTTATTATAACAAGTTAAATTTAAATGTGCAATTATATTGACTAAAAAATATTTAATTAATATTAAAAAGTTTAGTAGAATTATTAACAAACAACTAATAATTCATAAAATATTATAAGGGGGAAATTATGAATGCGTATGAAAGAGCATGTCAAAAAATAAAAAAAGCCCAAAGTGAACAAAAAGGGACTTTATGTTGTGCTAATATAATGGGAGTAAGAGGTCCAACGGGACCAACTGGTCCAGCCGGAGCGCCATTAAGTATTTTAGGAAATTATAATACTTGGGAAGAATTAATAAATAATAATCCTATTGGTAATGGTGGTGATGCTTTTATTGTTGGTGATGATTTATATGTATGGTCGATTAATGACAATTCTTGGTTAGATGTTGGAGTGATTAAGGGTCCGCAAGGCGATGTTGGTCCCCAAGGAGAAATAGGTCCGCAAGGTATACCTGGAGTCCAAGGGGAAGTAGGACCCCAAGGAATTCAAGGTGAAAGGGGAACAATTGGGCCTCAAGGTGAAATAGGTCCAACGGGTCCACAGGGAGATATAGGCCCTAAAGGTAATGATGGAACAAGTGTCACTATTTTAGGGTCATATGCTAGTTTTTTAGAATTAGAAGCTGCTCATCCAAAAGGTGTTCCGGGACAAAGCTATTTAGTTGATGAAGATTTATATGTATGGTCAGAAGAAAATGACGAATGGGTAAATGTTGGAAAAATAAAAGGACCACAGGGAGATCCTGGACCAATGGGGCCTAGAGGATTGCAAGGCGAACAAGGAATACAAGGAGATCCGGGTCCGCAAGGAGAAAGAGGATTACAAGGTCCACAAGGCGTTCCGGGTATCCAAGGAGAAAGAGGCCCTCAAGGTGAGCAAGGAGAAAAGGGGGAGGCTGGTCCTCAAGGAATTCCTGGTCCATTAATGGTTCCAACTACTTTTATTTTAGCTACAAGTGAATATAATCCTAATGGTTATGAAGTAGAATATAACTATCAAGTGCCATTAGAATTAAAAATGCTTGATATGAATGGAAATTTTTATTTAAATACAGTTAATAATACAGTAACTATTTTAGAAGAAGGAACTTATTTTGTAGCTTTTAAAGTCTTAGCAAAATTAAAAGCTAATAATAGTCCTAATAATGTTATTTCAGTAGGATTTAGAAAACTAACGGAACCAACTGTTTATGCTGGTTGTTCTGTTTGGGGAAATTCAGAAACACCTACTTTATTATCTGGCTTTGGTACTATAACATCTGATGGTAAAGATTGGTTTGAACTTGCTAATACTGGTAAGGCAACTATTGTTGTAGGGGGTCCTTTAGATAATACTTTAAGTACAGAATCTTCCTTAGCAAGTCCTGTTGTAAGTTTAATTTTTATCAAAATTAAATAAAATTCATATTTTATAATAGAAGGATGGATAAAAATGGACAATAATTATAAAAAAGCTTTAGAAAAAATTACTAAAGCTCAAAAAGAGTTTAAATGTTTTAATTGTTGTTATCCACTTATAAATCAAACTAACTTGATTGGACCTACCGGCCCACAGGGACCAACTGGACCAGAGGGAAAAATTGGGCCAACTGGTCCTCAAGGAGTTCAAGGAGTTCAAGGTATACAAGGATTACCCGGCCCTCAAGGGATGCAAGGGGAGATTGGTCCAACCGGTCCATCGGGAACAAGTGTTACCATTATGGGTTCATATGCTAATTTAGATGAGCTACTTAAAGAACATTCCACTGGTAATTTAGGAGATAGTTACTTAGTAGGAAGTGATTTATATGTTTGGTCGAATAATGGCGGTAAATGGGTCAATGTTGGAAAAATACGAGGCCCTCAAGGTGAAATAGGACCAACGGGACCAATTGGTGAACCTGGACCGCAAGGTATACAGGGTGTAGAAGGATTACAAGGCATACCTGGGCCACAAGGTGAAATAGGACCGACTGGTCCAAGGGGTCCAGAAGGACCTATAGGGCCTTCTGGTTATGCCCTTTTAAGTGCTTATGGTGGAAAATTTAATAACATGCAAACCATGATTGATACTCTTGGCTCTGGAAATTGGATTCAAATACCTCTTACAGATAATTTAGAGAGTATAAATATAATTGATACTACTCCTAATGTTATTGAATTAGAGCAAGATGGAATTTATGAAATTAATTATTCTTTAAATATAACAGCTAGTATTTCTACTACATTAACTTTAATAGTTAGGGAGAATTCAGAAATGATAACTTCAACTGTAATATCAAAACAAATAAATCCTCTTATAAATACTAGTTTTAATGGTAGTACAATCGTTAAACTTAATGCAAATGATAAATTAGATATGGCTTTATCAGCAACTAATGATAATGTTATGCTTACTTTTGGTAGTGGGGTTACAGCCTTGTTAACTATTAAAAAATTAGATGAAATTGATTAAAAAAACAAATAGTAAATTTTCCTATTTGTTTTTTTATATAGTTTATCTTGAAATATTTTGGGTTTCTGAAAATCCATCTCTAATAAAGTCTGTGGCTTCAGCGGAGTTATAATAATAACTTTCTCTATTAGCTGCAAAATCTCTTAAACCTTCCGCAACTAAAGGGTTAGTTTCTGTTTCAATCATTTTTTCAATTTGCTCTTTTGATAAAGGAGAAATTACAACATCTTGGGGATAATCAAAATCAGTTTGTAAAATCATATCCCTTAAGCCATAATTTTGATTTAAAAGAGTCTCGGCATTATATTTAACATTTCTGACTTTATCTACATATAAGACGCGGGCAATATCTAATTTTTTTCTTTGAAGTAACATCATTGTATCATAATTATCTTGCATTGCTTTTGCATTTCTTTGAATAACAAGTGCTGAATTAGCATCTAATCGGTCTATATCACCATATAGTTTTTCTCTAATAGAATCAGTATATAGTCTTTCATACATAACTCCTTGGGAAGTATATTTTTTACTTTCAGACCAACTATCAATGTTGTATTCATTAATTGCACAATCATTATTATTTAGCATTGCTCCATTTGTAGTTAATGTAACTAGACCATTTTTGTCAACATTAGCTACTTTTTCAATAAAGTTTTTTCCTTTAATTATTTTACCATCACTCATAAATTCTCTTTTTTCATTAGCAAAAACGCATTTAAAAGTATCAGGACTAGAAGCAGAAATAGACATCGAATAATTTTCACCAGTTGGTGATGGCCAACTAAAAGATATTTCTCCATTTTCTTCTGTAACTGTTATTGCTTCATTTTCTTTAGATGTATTCATTTGATCAATTAATCCTTGAATTTCCCATAAAATACTAGCATATTCAGGATTTTGCCTAAATTTTAAATCAATTCCTAAATTAGATAACTTTTCGTCAAGCTTTTCTCTTAATTCTTTTAAACTATAACTCATGTTATTATAATCTCCTTTTATTAATATAATTATACTTTTTTTATTACTTTTTTTCTATATATTCTATTTGTTTTTACATTTCAAGTGTAAATGGACTAAATTGAAAGAAATTGCACATTTTTATTAAAATAGTCTTTAAATATTAAAAATTAAAAAGTTTTATGATAAAATATTCAGTAGGAGGTTAATATGGCAAATTATTATATTGATCTTGGATCATCGACTATTAAAGTTTATTGCTATGAAAATGAATTAAAATTACTAGAAGAACATTCTATTTATTTTAAAAATGATTTTGATAAAGAAAAGGGTATAAGTGAAAATAATTTAAAAGAATTATGTAATTACTTTGAAGAAATAAAGGCAAAATATGATTTAAAAAATTATAATACTAATATTTTTGTTACAGGAATTTTTAGAAATTTGATACCTGAAAGAAAACAAGAATTGGTTAAATTATTTAATGATAAATTTGATTTGTATTTCAATATTATTAGTCATGGTATTGAAAATTATTATTTAGGAAAAGCTTTAGAAAATGATTATAATGGTAAAAAAGTTTTAATTATTAATATGGGCGGTAAAACTACAGAATTAGTTACATATGTTGGTACAAAAATAACAGATACTAAAAATTTAAACTTAGGTGTAGCCGATTTATTAAATAATTTTAGTGAAGTTAATAATAAATATAGTGGTAATACAGTGGAAGAAATGGAAAATTTTGTAGCTGAAAGATTAGATAATCTAAAATTGGATAAAGATTATGATTGTGCCATATTTACTGGTGGTGAAGAAATATTTGAATTATTAACAGGATTTAATTTAGTAGAAAATACTTTATTTAATGATAATATTCATAAGTATATGTTAAGTTTAGAAGATTATATTAAAGGTACGGAAAAAGTTTTTAATGATATTTCTATGGAAGAATTATATGCTTTGATGCCTTCTAATCCTAAATGGATGGATGGAGCAAGAAGTGGGGCAATTATACCTTTAGTTTTATTTAAAATGGCTGATGTAAAATGGATTATACCATCTGATTTAAATTTAATAAATGGTGTAATTAATGATTTAAAATAAATTGTATCTTTAGGGGGTAAGAAATGATAAAGAATGTAATATCTGTAATAGATGGAGAAGCAGGAAGTTGTGGCAAAGCTAAAGTATTTGGGGAAATAGCCACTCTTGAATCTATTAATTTAGGGGCATCGGTAACTAATTGTATGCCAAATGCCGGGCATACTTTTGTGGATGAAAAAGGGCAAGCTACAATTTTTAGAAATATACCTGTGTCTGTGGTTAATCCAAATACTGAATTATTTATTGGTCCAGGATCTGCTATTGATATGGAAGTATTTAAAGAAGAATATGAACAAGCTAAAAAATATTTAGGCGATAGAAAAATATATGTTCATGAACTGGTTCCTTTAATTGAAGAAAGACATAAAAGACGCGAATTAGAGACAATTAAAAGTGGTTCTACATTTAAAGGATGTTGGGCTGTTAATTCAGAAAAAACAGGTCGTGATCCAGAAGTTAAATTTTTTAAAAGCTATGAAAACGCTGTTGTTTGTTCTAATGAGGAATGGTTAGAAAGATTATATAATCATCTTGATAATCCAAATGAATATGTAATGTTAGAAGGCTCTCAAGGTTGTGATCTAGATTTAAATCATAGTAGCAATTATCCATATGTTACAAGTAGAAATGTTTCAACTACTCAACTGCTTGCGGACTCAGGAATTTCTGCTGAAAGGTTACTTCAAACAATTATGGTAATTCGTCCTTTTCCAATTAGAATAAGTAATATTACTAAAAAAGGAGAATTTATTTATACCGGTGATTATGGTAAAGGTGAAGAACTTACATGGACACAAATTAATTTGGCATCTATGTATGGGAGTTATCCATCAAAAGGTGATGTGGAAAGTTTGCCTTATAATATCAATTTAAGTCGGGTAAAAAAATTACTTAGTCAATGTCCTGAAATATATTTAAAACAATTATTTGGTAATAATTTTAGAAATATAAAAATTAATGATTTAAAGATTTTACAAATACTAGAACTAGAAAGATTAGTGTATAAATCAAAAGGTTTTAGTAATTATGAATCACAGTTTTTAGAAATGGAAATGTATGATAAAGATTTTCCGCCAAATACTATATTTGATCAATCTGAACAAACAACTGTAACTAGAATGGAAAGAAGAGTATTTGATTTAGATATTGCTAAGTTAAAATCAAATATTCGTATTAATACCCCTTCTTGTTTATATTTCAACTTTTTTCAACATTTAGGTTTAGAATATAAAGGGGCCTTTGGTAATTTTAATGATTTTTATTTTAATAAATATATAAGAGAATATTTTGAATGGCTTGAAAGCGAAACTAATACGGAAATAGCAGTATTAGGAACTGGAGCAAAAAATGGAGAAAGAATTTTAAAAAAACAATTAATTAAAAAGTAGTATAATTTTATATGATATCATGGAATCAAAGATGATATATGATAAAATTATAAATTTACTATTTTGTTTGAATCTATAAATGATAATATGTAAAAGTAAAATGAAGGATTAAATAAAAGGGAGAAATAATGGATATAATGTATTTATAGATAAGAAAACTTATGAAATTTATGAAGATTATTCTGATGTATTTATTTGTGATAAAAAGATTGCTTATGGGTAGCAACTCTTAACAAAAAAGGCTATAAAACCAAATCTAGCTGTGAAGGCCATATTGAATTTGGTTGGCATGAAGTTGATGATTGTGATTTAGATTTATTAGAAGAAGCTAAAAATGATAGAAGATATAAAGTATTAAGAATTAAAGAAAAGGGATTTGACTATTTGACACCAAATATGTTTACATCAATATATATTTCTTTTGAAAAAAATTATAATTTTATAGATTTACCTGAAGGTTTTACTTTAGAAAATGATTTTGGGTGGATAATTTGCCATTAAAAAAGACATAAAAGTTAATAATTCTTTCATGTCCTTTTTAATAGATTTTTATTTTTCTTTTAAGATATAAATATAATAAGTATTATCTTTAATAATATAATAATTATTGTGATAATTAAAGATATTTAAATTATAATTTATAGCTATATTTATTAAATCTTTTAAATTAGTTAAATATATTATTTTATTATTGTTTCTAAATGGCTTATTTTTGGTATTGATAATTATATCTTGATAATTCTTTAAAATATCATCTTCGTTATCTTTGTAATAGTTAAATTTAATAACTAAAATAATAATGGCAATTGTAATAATAAATGCTTCTTTTTTATTTAAAGTATTATTTTGATTTATAGTATTTAAAAAATTATTATCTTCTTGCATCGTTATTTCGATAATATTTTCATTAATTGGTATTGTTAATAAAATATAGGAATTGGCTGTACTATTTATCTTAATATTAAGTTTAACATATAAATAATTTTCTGTTTTAATATCATAATATTCTTGAAAAGATCTAACATAATTAAGATAAAATTGATAATCTAAATTATAGACTTTATTGATAATAAGTTCTTTTTGCTTTATATTTTTATTACTATCTAAATTAAAATCTTTTTCCCAAATAAGTTTTGTCCCATTATCTGCATAACTTTTTAATGATGCAGTTATATAATAGGAATAATTAATATCTTCATTAAAATTATTTTTTAAGTAATAATTAAAATAGATATCAATACTTTTAATAGAACTTGCTATATAATATTTATTAGATGGTATTTTATTATTAGAAAAATAATTATTAGGATTTAATGTAACTTCATAATATGTTTTATTTTTTAATTGATAAATATTTTCTTGAGAGTTAAATTTATTAAAATAATCTTTACTTAAAAGAAGAATACCTATTGCAAAAAGAATAATACTTAAAATAGTTAAAATTTTTATCTTTTTATTTTTCTTTGCCATTTTAATTCTCCTTATTTAAAAATTCATTCAACCAAATAGAGGGGTAGCCTAAATATTTAATAGAAAACTTATAAACCCCTTTAATATCGTCTTTTTTTATTTTCATATAATCGATTGTGTTATTCGCATCTCCTTTGGTAATGTAAAAAGAATCATTTATACTTACTACCCGGTGAACGATAATTTGATTGTTATATTCAAAAACAATAATATCTTTTGGAGAAATATTTTCTTTTTTTTCATATATCACCACATCTCCTCTTTTAAATGTTGGACTCATACTATTCGATAAAATAGAAATAGGTTGATATTTAAATAAGCCGAGCATAAAAATTATAAGTAGAGAAGATATTATTAAAGTTATAGTATCAATTATGATTGAAGATTTTTTAAAATATCTTATTGGTTTAATATGAAAAACAAAATACTTAAATAGATAATAGTAAATTGCTGATTTAATTAGTGAAAAAGAGCCTTGAATAAACCAATTACTATAAGGAATAAAGCGTAATAAATAAATAGGAACTTCATTAAATAATTTAATTATTATAGGAATATTATAATGAGAGTTTAAAGATAAGTAACTAAATAAAATGTTTTGTGCAATAATAGGAATAATTATTGAAACAATATATTGAAACAAAATAATATTATGAGAAAGAAGAAGGGCTTTAAAATTAATTTCACTTATGATAATAAGAAAGGTAATTAAAGCTCTAAATAAAAGTGTTTCATTACTTTTTATAAGTTTGTAGCGAATTATTTCCATACCAAATATTGGTAAAATAACTTTGCTTAAATTTTCTAAAATATTTATTAAGCTGTGATCATAAAGGCTTTTAGAAAAGCCAAAAATAAAACCAGATGTATAGTAGAATATAAAAAAGATAAGAACGATAATTAAAGTTTGATTAAAATATTTTTTTCTTAAAACATTTTTATCTTGATAATAGAAAAAAATTAAAAAAATTAACCAAAATAAAGGGTTAAAATAATTTATATAAAAACCATTATTATATAAAAAGATATGACTTATAGTATAAATTAGTAAAATAAAAAATAACTTCTTATTCTTAAGATTCTTTCTTTTGAACATATTGAATTATCCCCGTTAATGTTTTAGTTTTAACATCAGGAATACTTTCAGATGCCTTTACATAAGTTACCATAATATTAAAAGTTGTTTTATCGCCAACATTTAAATCTTTTTTGAGTTCAGATGTAGTATAATTAATTTCTTCAATACCATCAATTTCTTCTGTAAAGATTATAGTTTGTAATTCCGCATCAATGGTTCCTAGATTTTCAATAGTAACTTCATAAATTATTTCATCACCTGGTTTATTTAGTTTAGCACTAAATGTGGCAGAATCTTTCGTAAAAGTCGGCGTTCCAGCATCACAACCTTTGGGAACTTGGATTGCTTTAATGTTTGTTATTCGAACATCCCACTCACCGGTAATTTCCGTAGTTCCTTTAATAGAAAAATCAGTTGCAAATGTGGAATAACCAACTGTCATTAAAATTATAGTTGCAAGAAAGGCTATAAGAATTATCATTTTATGATTATGCATATCATATTTTCCTTTCTATTTAGCAATTTTGGGATTTATACTATCCCACTCATAATTTATGCCAAATTAAATATTTTGTATGGTTATTTTGCCCAAACTATTTAGTTAAAATTAGATTTTCTTCATTAGAAAAATATAAAATAAAAAATATTATCAATTTATTCGGTAGCTTTTGAAAATAAAAAAGGCGAACCAATAGGTTTGAAAAAATTGCATTTAGAGCATATAGAGAATTAGTACGACTACTTAACATAAAAAATGTAAAATATGTAGAATTAATGTAAAATGTAATTGAATTTGTGGTATAATTAAGAACAGAAGGAGTGTTTAAAATATGGATAATAAAAATCTTTTTTATAACGACCCAAAACCTACTGATTATTTAACTGATTATGGTAAAGGTTTTGTACCTGATATCGATCCAAAAAAAGATTTTGCTAAGAAGGGTCTATCTTTTAGATCAGTTGATGGTAGTGAATGGCCTACAATGGAAGAAGCTGAAGCTGTTAATAGAGCTTTTTATGAATCATTAATTGTTGAAAATCAAAAAAATATTGAAGAAGAACCAAGACATAATAGGTAAAATATTTTACATTCTTATTAGTTATTAATATGCAATTGTTTTTTGTATATTGACAATCTGAATATCGGTAAATAATAATTTATCGATATTTTTAATTTAAAAAATCAATTATCATTCAATCAAATAGCAAAAATAAAAAAAGTAATATTCATTTAGGTATATTTAATGACAATTGAATCGAGATTTAGTAAAAACAAAATAATGCCATATAAGCAAATAACTAAAGAAGATGTAGTATTTGTTAAAAAATCTAGTGGTAATGTAGAGCTTATTTTACAATTAAATATGTAATGTTTTTTGATTTAAATACAATTTCAATTATGTGTAGATGAAGCCTTTTGGATAAGCAAGAAAAATAGTCGTTATGCAACATTGATTTATTAGTTAAATGCAAACATGGATTAAATTAAACAATATTGATGATATAAATTAAATAACAAAATTTAAGCTACAATAATATATTATAATATTCCTTATTATGAAGATTCTATAAAAAGAAAATATGAAAAAACATATATATTAAAAGATAATGAAACATTATAATTACATTTCTTCCCACTTTGAAAACACTATCGCAATTTATTAGGAAATTTACTAGGAAATATATTATAATATATTTATAAAAGACAATAGATAGGAAAAGATTTAAAATGGAAAAAACAAATGCAAATGATTTTTTAGGAAAAGAAGTTACAGTAAAGGTAGATAGACAATTAGGTTCAAGACATCCTAAACATGGATTTATGTATATGTTAAATTATGGCTATATACCTAACACCATTAGTGGTGATGGAGAAGAGTTAGATGCTTATTTAGTTGGTGAATTTGAACCTATTGAAGAAAGTAAAGGCAAAGTAATAGCTATTATTCATAGAACAAATGACGATGATGATAAGCTAGTCGTTTCAAAAAATGGTAGGGAATATTCTGATGATGCAATTAGAGCTATGACAGAATTTCAAGAACGTTTTTTTGAATCGATTATTATTAGATAAAAATTAGAAAGTCATTTTATGTTAGAAGTAAAATTATATGAATTAGGTTATTGTGATGAAAAAGGATACACAAGAGTTGTTTGTGTATGCAAATATCATGATAAATAGACTATATGGTAATTAATAATTACAACATTATTTTTTTTAATATGCTATTTTGATTACTATCCATATAATTGGCAATTTTTATTAAATTTTTAAATATATCATCATCATTTTGAAGGTTAGATTTTAGTTAGTAATAAGTTCTTTATTTAAGAATTTAATATCCACTCTATAATTAGCTTTTTAATTTCATAGTATTCTTGTTCTTCAAATTGCATATTTGCTATGCAAAATCTTTTAGAAGCTATATGGGAGCAAAACATACATTCATATAAATCAAAACAATCTTGAATAAATAGAGAATTGCTTACTTTATTAGAACATATAACATTATAACTATTGCTACAATCTTTCGAATCATCACATCTTATACTAAAATTACATGTTCCAGATCTTTGTGATGCAAGTAAAAATTCACTATGGCCACAAGAATCACAATAAATTAAATTTTTAGAATCACTACAATCAGTACTTCTATATATATTTTCACATCTATAAATAGTATCACTTTTAATAACATTAATTGAATCATAAACTCTTTCTGTTGTAGTTAAATTGATTGTATTCCAAATATCAATTAATTCTTGTAGATTATTAATTTCTTTTTTAGGTAACATCCATCCGTCTGTTTCATCTCTTTTTTCCATATTTTTATTTGTAATAAATCTACCACTATTGATAGCATCAGCCCAAGTTATTTCATTTGTAGTTGAGTCATTTACTTGTTTTGGTAGTTTAATATCAAAAGCAAATTTTTCTAATAATACATCTAAAGAATAATTATTATCCCTATCAAATACACTTTTGAATATTTTATTAACAATTTCTAAAGCTTTCGAATCATTCATTTTTTACACACCTTTCTTATTTGTTGAATTAGATATTAAAATATCTTTTAAATTTACATTAGTATTTATGTTAAAATTGGTTTTAAAACTATTTTGTTTATCTTTTATACTTTCATTACTATTATTTATACTTGGTTTATTAATTCTAGGAATACTTGTAAA